>CAYWNQ010000005.1:0-28044 GCA_964459695.1 uncultured Halobacteriales archaeon
AAGTCGTTCGTCCGCGAGCACGAGCGCCTGGAGCTCGAGGCCGACCACCTCCGCGAGCAGCTCGACGAGTACAAGCGCTACGTCACGGAGCTCAACGAGCGCCTCGAGGACCACGACGACGAGGAGGTCATCCAGCTCGAGGAGCTCGACGGCGACGAGGGCGAGGAAGAGCCGTTCCGGCTCGGGTAGCGCTCCCGTCTACCCGCCGAGCAGGTCGCGCTTCTCCCTGGCTGCTGCCGCCGCCTCTGGCCGGCCGTCGACCTCGGCCAGCTCCGCGACCGCCTCCAGTGTCCGGACCGAACCGTCGAGGAACGACAGCACGTCGCCCTCGTAGGCGTACAGCATGTAGTCCTCGCCCATCACGTCCACGACGCCCGACGGTCCCAGGCCCTGCTCGCGCAGTTCCAGCAGGTAGACCACGAACTTCTCCTCGGGGTGGCCGCAGTGGGGGTTGGCCTCGCAGCCACAGTCCAGGAAGTCCTCGGCGAACTCCAGCACCCGGTCGCGGCTGGCGTCGTCGAGCTTTGCGAGGTTCTCGCCCTGGAACAGCAGGTCCATCGTCGCCCCGGCGAAGGCGCTCTTCGGGAACGACGTCTCGAGCTGGGACGCCAGCTGCCGGTGGTTCTTGACGTAGATCTTGTCGGTGATGGCCACGCGTCGGCGGCCGTTGCACACCGGGGGGGATAAGCCCCGCGACCGCCGGACGCCGGGGTCGCCGTGAGCCGTAACGTAACGTATTTCAGTCGCTCAGAGGTAGGGATGACTGCGTGTCCGGGCTGGGGTAATGGCATCCTTCAGCCTTGTGGGGGCTGAGACGCGGGTTCGATTCCCGCGCCCGGACTCGGGTTCCGACACCGCTCACTCCAGCTCGGCCAGCCGCTCCAGCGCCGTCTGTTTCGTCTCCCGGTCGACCTCCGCACCCCGGAGCATCGACCGCATGAACTCGATGGACCGGTCGTAGCGCTCGCGCTCGACGGGGTGGGGCGTGCCGTCCTTGCCGCCGTGGGCGTAGGCGTACTTCGCGGGGTCCTCCCGGGAGCTCTCGGCGTCGTAGACCAGCTCCGCGAGCAGCGCCAGCGCCCGCAGCGAGCCCGCGCCGATGCCCTCGAGTTCGACGAGCTCCTCGTAGTCGGTGGGCTGGACCTCGTAGGCCCGCCGGAGCTGGTCGAGGGCGCGCTCGGAGAGATCGGCGTCGCGGAGCTCGTGGTGGGCGGGCATCCGGAGGTCCGGGTCGGCGGCGTCGACGCCGTCCGCCAGGCGGTGGCCGGCGTCGTCCGTGCCGGCGCCGAACGCCGCCAGCGACCGCTGGCCCCGGAGCTCGCGCTCGAGGTGGGCGGGATCGTCCTGGATGAGGTCGACCGAGACCGACCGCGTCGACGCCGACGCCTCGGCGGTGAGGTCGAGCGGGTCGGCGCGGCGCTGCTGGGCGCAGATGGCCGCCTGGGGCTCCTCGACGAAGCTGTCGACGCCCTCGTCGAGCCAGTGGTACCGGCGGGCCGTCGACTCGCCCATCCCCTGCTGGACGACGCACCACGCGCCGTCCTCGGCGAGGGCCATGGTGTGGTGGTACAGCGTGTGGCCGTCCTGGACGCAGCCGTCGTCGACGGTGGCGCTCATGCGGGACGTGTGTGCGAGTTCCTCGCGGGTGCCGCCGGACAGCGGGAGCGCCGTCTCCTCGATCTCCGTGGGCGTCCGCCGGGAGGTCCCGCCCTTCCCGCCGACGACCACCACGCCGTGCTCGTCGGGGGCGAGCGCCTCCTTCAGCGCGCCCATCGTCGTCGTGGTGACGCCCGAGGAGTGCCAGTCGAACCCCAGCGCACAGCCCAGCGCCTGGAACCAGTAGGGGTCGGCCAGCCGGCGGACCAGCTCGGCGGGGCCGTACTCCTCGACGACCGCGCCCGCGACGGCGTCGCCGAGGTCGACCATCCGGTCGAACAGCCACCGCGGTGCCGACCCCGAGTGCAGCGGCAGGTCGGCGCTGGCACGTCGGGCCATGCGACGCCTCGTAGTGACCGGTGGGGGATGAACGGTGGCCGTGGAGCGGAAGTGGCCCCCGGGCGATCCGCCGACGCGGCCGTTCCCGCCAACGAGACGGAACCACCGTTTTAAGTATGAGTCGGTTGTCACGAATCCCGGGCCGGTCGCCCGCGCTCGCCGTCGGCCTCTGACATCCGCCGCGAGTGCCCACCGGGGACCGGCCCCCCGTTCACGCGGGCCTCACCGGACCTCGGTCGACGCGTCGCCGCGGTCCCGCCCTGCCGGCACGCCGGCCCGATCCAGCGAGCCGCTCTGCTTGATGATGTCCAGCGCCGTCATCACGTCGGTCCGCGAGAGGATGCCCGCAAGCTCGCCGTCGGCCATAACCAGCAGCCGACCCACCCCGGCGTCCTGCATCGTCGAGACGGCGTCGATGACCGCGTCGTCGGGCGCGACGGTCTCCAGGTCGGCGGTCATCACCTCCCGGACCTCGTAGGCGTCGCGCTCGACCTCCCGGACGCCCTGGGCGTCGGCCAGCGTCACCAGCCCGACGACCTCGCCGGCCTCGGTGACGACCGGGTAGCCCGTGTGGCGCTCGTGGAACATCCGGCTCACCAGCTCCGCGACGCTGGTGTCGGGGGCGACCGCCTCCACCTCGTCGGCGGGGGTCATGATGTCCCGGACCCGGACGCCCTCGAACGCGGCGCGCATCACCGTCTGCTGGGCCTCCGAGGAGGCGCCGATGTAGATGAAGAAGGCGATGGCCACCAGGAACAGGTTGAAGCCCGCGAGCAGTCCGGCCAGCCCCAGCAGGATCGCGAACGCCTTGCCCACCTCGGCGGCGATCTGGGTCGCCCGGGCGTGCGGTCGCGTCCGGCCCAGCAGCGCCCGGAGCACCCGGCCGCCGTCCATCGGGAACCCGGGAAGCATGTTGAACGCCGCCAGCGCCACGTTCATCAGCGCGAGGTAGCCGAGCAGGAACCGCAGGCTCGCGAGCGCCGTCGACCCGACCGGCGTCGCCAGGAACGCCAGGTAGGTGCCGACCCCGAGAAGCAGGCTGACGACCGGGCCAGCGACGGCGATGGACAGCTCCTGCTTCCAGTCCTCGGGCATCTCCGAGAGCTGGGCGACGCCGCCGAACAGCCACAGCGTGATCGAGGCGATGGGGTAGCCGTAGCGCATCGCCACCAGCGAGTGGCCGAGCTCGTGGAGCACGACCCCCGCGAACAGCCCGACGGCCGCCACCAGCCCGAGCCCGAACGCGACCGCCGGCTCGGCACCGAGGGTTCCGGGCTCGATGCCCGCCCCGAGCACGTCGTTGAGGATGCCCACCCACCGGCCGACGCTGGCGCCGATGACGTAGGCGAACAGCGGCAGGACCAGGAGGAAGGTGAGGTCCAGCTCGATGGGGATGCCGAACGCGCTCCCAATCCGGTAGCTCCGCATCGTTGGGTGGGTTTGGTCGGGTGGACCCTTAACGTCGTGGCCGGGGGTGTGGGCACTGGGGGTGGATTCCCGGGACGACGCAATCCAGGGGACCAACACTCAAACCCGCCCCGACCGTAGACCACACCATGAGCGAGACCACGCCCGAGCCACTCCTCCGTCGCGCCGCGGACATCGAGTACGAGCCGGTCGACGCCGCCGACGGCCTCCACCGGGGCGTGCTCGTCGACGAGGACCACGGCGCCCCGAACCTGGCCATCCGGCGGTTCGTGCTCGAGTCAGGTGGCAAGGTGCCCCGCCACACCAACACCGTCGAGCACGAGCAGTACGTCCTCGAGGGCGAGTACGTCGTGGGCATAGGCGACGAGGAGCACGTCGTCTCGGCGGGCGACTCGCTGTTCATTCCCGCCGGCGTCGTCCACTGGTACCGCAACGAGGGCGACGAGCCGGGCGCGTTCATCTGCGCTGTGCCGACGGGCGACGACGAGATGCGTCTGGCGGAGTGACGACACCGGTGGGTGGAACCGACGCCCGAATCGGGCGCCGGATACAAGTGTGTCAAGCGATAACACATGGTGGCATGCGCCACCGCACCGACGACGACTCGGCGTTCGAGCGGGTCCGCGAGCGCATCCTGGGCGTCGGCGACGACGAGGGCGGCGAGCCCTCGCCCGGGGACCCGACGCCGGGCTGACCCGCCGGCCGTCGAGCGACTCAAGTAGCCCGCCGGGCTACGGAGTCGCGTGTCCCGGCAGGTCGGCGACGTGGGGACCCTGTTCTTCCACGGCCGCGGCGACGACTACCTGGTGGCCGTCACGCGGGACGGCGAGCGGGTGCTCCGCGCCCGGTTCGAGCCCAAGGAGACCGACGCCGGCCCCCGGCCGGGCCGGTTCCGGGTGCTCGCCGGCCACGACGAGGAGCCCCGGTCGCCCGACGAGGTCATCGACCTCGCGCGGCGGGCCGACCGCATCCGCATCTCCGAGCAGACCCACCCCGAGGACCGTCGCGAGATCGAGGAGATGCTCGCGGGCTACCAGCTCGAAGCCACCGCCGTGCGGACCTGCCGGTACTGCGCCAACGACGGGACGTACACGCCGATCACCGAGGCCACCGAGATCCGGGCCGGCGACGAGTACGTCTGTCCCGACTGCGCCCGCGAGCAGCTCGAGCGCGAGGCCAGCTTCCGGGGCCTGCGGTCGGGGGCCCGCGCCCGCCTCGAGGAGCTGCTCGTCGAGGTGGGCGACCTCGACCGGATCCTCGACCTGCTCTCCGGCGAGCTCGACCCGGAGCTCACGAAGTTCGACGAGATCTCCGCCACCGTCGACGAGGTCGAGGACGTCCCCGTCGACGAACTGGACCTCCACCCGGGCATCCAGGGCAAGCTCGAGGCGGACTACGACAGCCTGCTCCCGGTCCAGAGCCTGGCGGTCCGCAACGGCCTCACGGAGGGCCGCGACCAGCTGGTCGTCAGCGCCACGGCGACCGGGAAGACGCTCGTCGGCGAGATGGCCGGCGTCGACCGGGCCCTCGAGGGCAGGGGAAAGCTGCTCTTCCTCGTCCCGCTGGTCGCGCTGGCCAACCAGAAGTACGGGGAGTTCCGCGAGGCCTACGGCGACGTGGTCGACGTGAGCCTCCGGGTCGGCGCCTCGCGCATCCGCGACGACGGCCGGCGTTTCGACCCCGGCGCCGACGTCATCGTGGGCACCTACGAGGGCATCGACCACGCGCTCCGGACCGGCCGGGACCTCGGCGACGTCGGCACGGTCGTCATCGACGAGATCCACACCCTCGGCGAGGGCGAGCGCGGCCACCGACTGGACGGCCTCGTCTCGCGGCTGAAGCACTACACCGAACGGGGGACGGCGGAGTCGTCCCCGGACGGGCGAGCGGGCCACGCCCGCGAGCCCAGCGCCGGCGACACCCAGTGGATCTACCTCTCGGCGACCGTCGGCAACCCCGGCGACCTCGCCGGCAAGCTCGGCGCCCAGCTCGTCGAGTTCGAGGAGCGGCCGGTGCCCATCGAGCGCCACGTCACGTTCGCCGACGGCGGTCGCGAGAAGGCCCGCATCGAGGACCGGCTGGTGCAGCGCGCGTTCGATCAGGAGTCCTCGAAGGGCTACCGGGGCCAGACCATCGTGTTCACCAACTCCCGGCGGCGGTGCCACGAGATCGCCCGCCAGCTGGAGTACGACGCGGCGCCGTACCACGCCGGCCTGGACCACGCCCGGCGCTCGGAGGTCGAGCGCATGTTCGCCGACCAGGAGCTGGCGGCGGTGGTCACCACCGCCGCGCTCGCCGCCGGCGTCGACTTCCCGGCCTCGCAGGTCGTGTTCGACTCGCTGGCGATGGGCATCGAGTGGCTCACCGTCCAGGAGTTCCACCAGATGCTCGGGCGGGCCGGGCGCCCGGACTACCACGACGAGGGCACCGTCTACGTGCTGGTCGAGCCCGACGGCACCTACCACGGGTCGATGGAGCGCACCGAGGACGAGGTGGCGTTCACCCTGCTGAAGGGCGAGATGGAGCCCGTCGTCACCCGGTACGACGAGTCCGCCGCCGTCGAGGAGACGCTGGCGAACATCACCGTCGCCGGCGACCGCGCGAAGGCGCTCAACGACCGGATGGTCGGCGAGGTGCCGACCAAGCACGCGCTGGGCAAGCTGCTGGAGTACGGGTTCATCGACGGGCTGGCGCCGACCGACCTGGGCCGGGCGGTGACGACGCACTTCCTCTCGCCCGACCAGGCGTTCCTGCTGCTCGACGGCGTCCGGCGGGGCGCGCCGCCCTACGAGGTCGTCGCGGACCTCGAACTGATGGACGAGGAGTAGCGGGCGACGGCGGGGCCGGCCGGCTCAGCCGAACAGCCCGAAGCCGATGCCGCCGAGCCGCCCGACCAGCGTCGCCAGGGGATTGTCCTGCGAGGACGCCTCGACGCTCCCGACCCGTTCGCCGTCGAGTTCGAGCGCGAACGTGTCGGCGAAGCCGCCGGTCGGCCCGGCGGGGTCGTAGCGGTTGTACCCCTCGTAGGCCAGCCCGAGGCCGGCGACGGTCAGGTTGCCCGACTTGTCGCAGTAGCTCGCGCCCCCGTCCTCGACGCAGGAGACCTTCGCGTCCCCGCCGGCCAGCACGGCGTCGACGACGAGCGTGGTTCCGTTGTCCGTCTCGACGGTGACGGGGCCCGCCTCACCGTCGGCGGCCTCGCCGCCCGACTGGCCTGCCACCGGTGCCGCCGCGAGTCCGAGTCCGACGAGCAGCGCGAGGACCACCGTGACCGCCATCCGGGAGTTCGCCATCGTACCCCGGACCCGGACGCCGGGACCGGTCACGGTTCTGCCGGAATGTAACGGCCTTCTAAGTCGCGACCGGGCTCGGACCGCGCCGCGCGTCTCGACCAGGTCGGGCCCGTACGTCGTGAGGCCCTCGACGTCGTGCTGGGTGGTCGGGGAGACCGCTGCCCTCGTGACCCCGAACGTGGGGTCGTCGCCGGCTGTCTTCTCGACCAGTTACGCGTGGACCGACAGCGTGTCGCCCGTCGACCTGGCCCAGGTCTCCGTGCCACTGGCCGGAACAGGTTTTCTTCACACGACGCTGGTAACTCACCTGTTCTCGGTCGAACAGCAGAAAGTCAGCGCCGCCGGGTCGCGCTGCCCGGAGCCCCACGGGCGGGAGCTTTTTCCCCACACCCCGCGACCTCGGTCCGTGCCCGTCGCCGTCTCCGCGGGGATGCTGGCGGTGTTCGCCGTCGTCCTCGTGGCCCTCGTGCTGTTCGCCCTCGAGCCGGTCCCCATCGACGTCACCGCCATCGGCATCATGGTGACGCTGATGGTGCTCGGCTCGGAGGGCGTCGTCGACCTCACCGGCATCTCGGTGGCCGAGGGGCTCTCGGGGTTCGCCAGCACCGCGACCGTCACGGTGCTGGCGATGTTCATCCTGTCGGCGGGCGTCCAGCGCACCGGCGTGGTCCAGTTGCTGGGCGCGAAGATCGCCGGGCTCACCGGCGACAGCGAGGGGCGACAGCTCGGGGCCACGATCGGGGCCGTCGGACCGCTGTCGGGGTTCGTCAACAACACCGCCGCGGTCGCCATCCTGCTGCCGATGGTGACCGACCTGGCCCACGAGGGCGGCACCTCGCCGTCGAAGCTGCTGCTGCCGCTGTCGTACGCCTCCATGTTCGGCGGGACGCTCACCCTCATCGGCACCTCGACGAACATCCTGGCGTCCCAGATCGCCGGCCGGCTCGGCCAGGAGTACCCCGGCTCGGGGCTCCACGAGTTCGGGATGTTCGAGTTCACCGCTCTGGGGGCCATCGTCTCGGTGGTCGGCGCGGCCTACCTGCTGACGGTCGGCCGGTGGCTGACGCCCGAGCGCATCGCCGCCCGGGAGGACCTCACCGAGGAGTACGGGATGGGCGACTACCTGACCGAGGTGGTCGTCCGGGAGGACTCGCCGCTGGTAGGCCGGACGGTCCGGGACGCCCTCCGGGAGGGCGACCTGGACGTGGACGTGGTCCAGCTCATCCGGGGCGAGGAGCGGTTCCTCGAGCCGCTGGGCCCCAAGTCCATCCGCGCCGGGGACGTGTTCGCCGTCCGCACCGACCGCGACACGCTGGTCGACCTGATGGACGCCGAGGGGATGGACCTGGTCGCCACGGACGTGCCCGAGGCCGAACTCGAGCGCGCCGAGTCCGGCCAGAACCTGATCGAGGTCGTCGTCGCACCCGGCTCGGCGCTGGTCGGCGAGTCGCTGTCGGCCTCGCGGTTCCGCCAGCGCTACGGCGCCACCGTGCTCGCCCTCCGGCGTGGCCCGGCGGTCCTCCACGAGCGGATGGACCGCATCCGGCTCCGGGTCGGCGACACCCTGCTCGTCCAGGCCACCACCGAGACGGTCGAGCAGTTCACCACCGGACGGGACTTCATCGTCGCGGGCGAGGTCGAACGGCCGGACTACCGGCGCTCGCGCATCCCGGTCGCGGTCGGCATCGTGGGCGCCGTGGTCGCGCTTGCCGCGCTGGGCGTGATCCACGTGGTGGTCGCGGCGCTGGGGGGCGCCGTGGCGATGGTGGTCACGGGCTGTCTCCGGCCCGGCGAGGTGTACGACACCGTCCAGTGGGACGTCATCGTCCTGCTGGCCGGCGTCATCCCGCTGGGCGTCGCCCTGGAGGAGACCGGCGGCGCCGACCTGGTCGCCGAGACCGTGGTCGCCAGCGGCGCGACGCTGCCGCCGCTGGCGGTGCTGGCGCTGCTGTACGTCCTGACCGCACTGTTGACCAACGTCATCTCGAACAACGCCAGCGTGGTGCTGATGCTCCCGGTCGCGGTCGAGGCCGCCCGCCAGCTCGACGCCAACGCGTTCTCGTTCGTGCTCGCGGTCACCTTCGCGGCCTCGACGGCGTTCATGACGCCGGTGGGCTACCAGACCAACCTGTTCGTCTACGGCCCCGGCGGCTACCGGTTCACCGACTACGTCCGGGTCGGCGGCCCGCTGCAGCTCCTCATCGCGGTGGCGACGACGCTGGGCATCGCCGTCATCTGGGGTGTGTAGCGAAACGCTTTCGGTCGGCTGGGGGTACGTACGAACGCGGGACCGTGGGTTAGCCTGGTATACTTCGGGCCTTGGGTGCCCGTAACCCCGGTTCAAATCCGGGCGGTCCCACGTTGCTGTCGCGAGCAAACACGCGAGCGACAGCAACTGGTCAGACCCCGGATTCGAACCCTGGAAGTCGCAGCCCAGGCGGCGCGCCCGGCGGTCGCCGAGGGGGCTGCTGTACGCGTTCTACCCGCTCGTGCTGCTGGCCGGGCTGTTCGCCGACGTCGTCCAGTCGGGCGGTCCCGGCCTACATCCCGTTCGCCATCCTGGTGTTCAGCGCGTGGGCCGCCGGCGTGGTGTTCACGCCGAACCCCTCGGCGATCGGGGCGCGGCGCTGGCCCCGACGCTCCTCGGCCGCGTCACCGGCCACGAGTCCGTCCGGTCGGTACTCGCGAGCCCGGTGGTGGCCGTGCCGCTCGGCACCGCCGCGACGGCGGCCGTCCCGCCTCGCCGGGGGTCGGCGACGGCGGTCGGACGGGAGCGCGAGTCGGCGTCCAGTCGGGCGGTAAGCTTCAGTTTCGGGACGCTTACGAAACTTCTTATCCCGGGGCCGGGCAACACTGGGTAGACAGAGATGGCCCGCGCGGAGAACGCCGAGATAATCGAGCGGTTCGAGGAGTTCTACCGGGACTACTACCGCGACGAGATCGGCGAACTCGCCGGCAAGTACCCCACCGAGCAGCGGTCGCTGTACGTCGACTGGAACGACGTCTACCGGTACGACCCGGACCTGGCCGACGACTTCCTCGCCCAGCCCGACCAGATGCGCGAGTACGCCGAGGAGGCGCTGCGGCTGTTCGACCTGCCGGTCGACGTCAAGCTGGGCCAGGCCCACGTCCGGCTGCACGACCTCCCCGATGCCACCGAGATCCGCGAGATCCGCTCGGACCACGCAAACCGGCTCGTCACCGTGCGGGGCATCGTCCGGAAGGCCACCGACGTGCTCCCGAGGGTCCAGCAGGCCGCCTTCGAGTGCCAGCGGTGTGGCACCCTCACGCGCATCCCCCAGACGTCCGGCGGCTTCCAGGAGCCCCACGAGTGCCAGGGCTGCGAGCGCCAGGGGCCCTTCGAGGTGAACTTCGACCAGTCGGAGTTCGAGGACTACCAGAAGCTCCGCGTCCAGGAGTCGCCCGAGGGGCTGCGCGGCGGCGAGACGCCCCAGAGCATCGACGTCAACGTCGACGACGACATCACCGGCCAGGTCACCGCCGGCGACCACGTCCGGGTCACCGGTGTGCTCCACCTCGACCAGCAGGGCAGCCAGCAGGAGAAGTCGCCCGTCTTCGACTTCTACATGGACGGCATGACCGTCGAGATCGAGGACGAGCAGTTCGAGGACATGGACATCTCCGACGCCGACAAGCGCGAGATCGTCGAGCTGTCCAACCGGCCCGACATCTACGAGCTGATGGTCGAGTCGCTGGCGCCGTCGCTGTACGGCCTGGACGAGGAGAAGCTGGCCATCATCCTGCAGCTGTTCTCGGGCGTGGCGAAGGAGCTGCCCGACGACTCCCGCATCCGCGGGGACCTCCACATGCTCCTGATCGGGGATCCGGGGACGGGGAAGTGTCTCCACGGGGAGACCAGGGTCACGCTCGGTGACGGACGGGTGCGACGGATCGGTCCCTTGGTCGAAGAGCATCTCCAAAACCCGGTCCCGGTCGACGATGGGGTGTACGACGAGGTGGACATCCCCCTCCCATCATTGCAGCCTGACGGGGAAATCAGCGAACGCAATGCGACGAAAGTCTGGAAGCGCGAGGCACCCGACCGGATGTATCGTGTCCGGACTGCAAGTGGCAAGGAGATAGAGGTAACGCCCTCGCACCCCCTGTTCGTCCAATCCGCTGGACGTATTCTGCCCGTCGAGGCAGCGGATCTGAACGAAGACGAGTTCATCGCGACTCCGCGCGCACTCCCGACCGGTGGCGACGACACCCTTGACGTCGACTACAGGCATTCCAGAGCGAACAACGCTGTCCGTCTGGAGCTCCCGGACGAGTTCACTCCCTGGCTCGCACGGTTCCTCGGCTACATCGTCGCGGAAGGCCACGTCACCGTAACCGACGACCACAGTGCCGATGTCCGGATAACCAACGAGGACCAGGAGATCCTCGACGACGTTGCTGACGCCTTCGAACGGCTGGGGGTCAACCACACGCTGGACGAGTCACGGGAGAGCAAGACGGCAGCCGTCGTTCGCTCTTCGTCGAGCGAACTCGCAAGCTTCCTCCGGGCTCTCGAGCCGGCCACCCTGAAGGCCTCGGCAGCCCAGCGAGTCCCCGGGGACGTCATGGGGGCGTCAGCCGAAACACGGCGGGAGTTCCTCCGGGCGTACGTCGACGCCGAGGGTCACGTCTCGGCGAAACAGCGCGAACTCACCGTCGCGTCCATGAGCCGCAAGTTGCTCGAAGACGTCGTGTCGCTGCTGCTTGGTGTCGGCGTGTCGGCGAGCATCGAATCGCGGAACAACGGCAGCTACCGACTCCGGATCGGTGGTGAGGACTTCGACCGATACGTCAGGTCCGTGGGCTTCGTCACCGACCGCAAGGCGACTGCAGCGCGGGAGTTCCAGGACGTCGAGAGCAATACGAACCTCGACGTCGTCCCAGAGGTCGGTGACGAACTCGAGGCCGTACGGAAATCGCTCGGTCTGTCGCAGTTCGGGTGCGGTATCCCGCGCAGCACCTACCAGCACTACGAACGCGGAGACCGGAACCCGGCTAAGGGGAGTCTTCAGCGTGTCGTCGAGGAGTTCGAGGACCGGCTCCAGTGGCTCCGTGAGACCAAGGGAAGGGTCGAGGCCGGAGACTGGGCAGAGATCGAAACGGTGCGGGAAGACCTGGGTCTGTCCCAACGCGACCTCGCAGAGCGGATGGGGGTCGAACAGACAGCAGTGAGCTATTTCGAGCGAAACGAAGCGGTCCCCGACGGTGGACGGACTGCCGCCGCGAAGGACGCTGTCCTGGAGCGGATCGAAGAGGGACTGAGTGTCGCGGACCGCGTGACTCGCCTCCGACGCCTCGCCGACGATGACGTCCGCTGGGACCGGATCGAATCCATCACGGAGGTCGACCCTGACTACGAGTGGGTTTACGACCTCGAAGTCGAGGACACGCACACCTACCTCTCCAACAACATCGTCTCGCACAACTCGCAGCTGCTACAGTACGTCCGGAACCTCGCCCCGCGGTCGGTGTACACCTCCGGCAAGGGGTCGTCCTCGGCCGGCCTGACCGCGGCCGCCGTCCGGGACGACTTCGGCGACAGCCAGCAGTGGACGCTGGAGGCCGGGGCAATGGTTCTCGCCGACAAGGGCGTCGCGGCCATTGACGAACTGGATAAAATGGCCGCGGATGATAGGAGTGCCCTCCATGAAGCACTAGAGCAGCAGTCGATTAGTATTAGCAAGGCGGGTATCAACGCCACTCTCAAGTCCAGGTGCTCGCTGCTGGGCGCGGCGAACCCCAAGTACGGCCGGTTCGACCAGTACGAACCCATCGGCGAACAGATCGACCTCGAGCCCGCGCTCGTCTCGCGGTTCGACCTCATCTTCACGGTCACCGACGAGCCCGACGAGGAGCGCGACCGCGACCTCGCCGACCACATCATCCGGACCAACTACGCCGGCGAGCTCAACACCCACCGGACCGAATCCGCCGCCTCAAACGTCTCCGAGCAGGAGGTCGAGGAGGTCACCGAGTCCGTCGAGCCGGCCATCGAGACGGACCTGCTGCGGAAGTACGTCGCCTACGCCAAGCGCAACTGCTTCCCGACGATGACCGACGAGGCCAAGGACGCCATCCGGGATTTCTACGTCGACCTCCGGGCCGAGGGCGCCGAGGAGGACTCTCCCGTCCCGGTGACCGCGCGGAAGCTCGAGGCGCTGGTACGCCTGGCCGAGGCGTCGGCGCGGGTGCGGCTCTCGGACACCGTCGACGAGGCCGACGCCGACCGCGTCATCGACGTCGCGCGGTCGTCGCTCAAGGACATCGGCGTCGACCCCGAGACCGGGGAGTTCGACGCCGACGTCGTGGAGACGGGGACCTCGAAGTCCCAGCGCGACCGCATCCGCACCATCAAGGGCATCATCGAGGACCTCGAGGACGAGTACGAGGACGGCGCGCCGGTCGACGAGGTGCTCGACCGGGCCGACACGCTGGACATGGAGCGCTCGAAGGCCGAGCACGAGATCGAGAAGCTCAAGCGCCAGGGCGAGGTGTACGAGCCCCGCAACGACCACCTGCGGACGACCTGATGGACCGGATTTCGGCCCTCCGGAACCTCGAGGAGGCCCTCCAGGACTACGAGGCCGGCGAGACCGATCTCGGGTCGCTGGAGCGCCGGGTCAGGGGGATCGTCAGGACCTACGCGACCGAGTTCGACGGCGAGCTGACTCCCTACCGGGCGGTCGAGGCCGACCTGGTCGTGGTCGCCGCGTCGCGCCGGGAGGCCCGCGACCGCGTCAGGGCGCTGGCGACCGACGACCCCGGCGAGGTCCGGGTCGAGCGCGTCGACGGGGCGTGACGCCCCGACCGCGGAGGGTTAGTTTTACGTTCTAACGCGTGGAAACTGTGTCGCGTGCTGCTCGTCGTCGCCCACTCCCGCGAGGCCCGGGCCTCGCTGCGACACGCCTGCGGCGCCCACGGCGACACGGTCGTGCGGCGGCTCGGTCGGGCCGCGCTGCTGGAGGCGACCGCCTACGGCGCGTTCCTGGCGCTGCGGCTTCGGGCGAAGCACGGCGCCGACGTACAGGTCGAGCGGACCGCTCCGCTGCTCCCCGACGCCGTCCCCGACGACGTCGGGGCGGCTGTCGATGCCTACGCCGAGCGCGACCACGAGGCGACCCCGTACGCCAAGTTCGCCGCCGGGACCGACCACCCCGGGCCGGAGGCCATGAAGGACCGCGAGCTATGAGCGTGGAGGTCGGAGCCGGTGGACCCGACCTCGTCGTCAGGCTCGTCGACGCGACCCCGGCGGCGGTGGTCGCCGCCGTCCGCGACCCGGCGGACGACCGGATCGCGTGCCCGGCGCCCGGGCCGGCCCACGAGCACGTGGGCTATCCCGCGGGCGACCGCCGGCTGGCGCGCCGGGCCGCCCTGGCGGCGGTGGCCCGGTCGCGGGGCGAGTCCGCCCCGCAGGACGACGCCATCCGCGCGACCCGCGAGGAGCTGGCCGGGCTGTCGGTGCCCGAGGTGGACCTCGCGGCGGCCCGGGAGCGGCTCGCCGAGGCCGCCGCCGAGCGCGACCGGCTGGCCGAGCGGGTCGCCAGACTCCAGGGCCGGGTCCGCGCTCGCCGGGAGGCCGACGGGGACGCGTCGGCGGCCGTCGACGCGCTGGAGACGGCGGCCCGGCGGCTCGCGGAGCTCGAGACCGACCGCGCCGCCGCCGAGCAGGCCCTCGACCGCGCCCGCGAGCGGGCCCGGGCGGCCCGGGACGCCCGGGAGCGCCGCCTCGAACTCCGCGACAGGCTCCACAACCGGCGGCGGGAGGCCCGCGAGCACCTGGCGGCCTCGGTCCGCGACGCCGTCGACGAGGCGGTCGCGGCCGCAGACTGGACCGGGGCCGGGTCGCTCGCCGACGCCGGCGACCGGACCGCGGCGCTTGCACTGGCGAGGGTCGCCGCCCTCGACGCACCGGTGGTCACCACCCCGGGACCGTTCGCGGCCGCCGCCGGGGCCCACGAGTGGCTCGCGGCCCCCGTCGTCCACGTTTATCACGGATGAGGCGGCCACCGTACGCGTGCCTGCACTCGGGTGGACGACCCGCCGGGAGGCGGGGGTGACCCTCGTAGAACTGACAGTGACCAACGACGCCGACGGACCCCGGGAGGTCCGGATCCGGAGCGCCGTCCCCGTGCTACCGCCGCGCACTCGCGGCGTGCCGGCGGCGGTCTGGACCGGGACCGACGACGACCGCGTGGCGGTCCTCGAGGTCGGTGCCGGCGAACAGCGCGGGCTGGGCTACGCCAGCCCCGAGACCGCCGAGCCGCCTGCGGAGCTGGTCGCCGCCGAGGCGCCCGCGGAGCCGGAGGCGCCCGAGCCGGTGGCGGACCTGCCGCCGGTGGAGCCGACCGCCGAGGGCGTGGCC
This sequence comes from uncultured Halobacteriales archaeon, assembly GCA_964459695.1. GTDB lineage: Archaea > Halobacteriota > Halobacteria > Halobacteriales > Haloarculaceae > CAYWNQ01. Next base: position 15,100 of record CAYWNQ010000005.1, read on the forward strand.
CGCGACCTGCCGTCGGCCGGTCCCCCCCGGGACGCCTTGCCGCCGGCGACCGGGACCGACGACGGTGGGGGCACGCCGGCCGCCGACGGCGGCACCGGCGAGGCGGTCGACCGGCCGGCCGCCATCCCCGAGCCGTCGGACACCTCGGGCGGGGACGCGGTCCCCGACCACGGCCCGGACGGGGAGAACGACGCCGACGCCGGCGCCCGGTCCGCCGAGTGGTCCTGGGGCCCCGGGACGGATCGGGACACGGAGGCGCTTCCGCCGGAGGTCGCCGACTGGCTCGACGGCGTCGCCGAGCGCATCGGGCAGGCGGAGTCGCTGGCCGCGGCGGACACCGTGCCGGCGGCGACCGAGCGGGTCGCCGCGGCCGGCGGCCCGGCCGCGGTCGAGCGGCTGACCGAGCGGGTCGCGGGCGACCCGGAGCGCCTCCGGCGGCTCGCCGGCCGCGCCGAGCGCCTCGCCAAGCGGGCCGAGTCCGTCGACGTCCCGGTACCCGACCTCCGGCGGCTGGCGTGATAGTCGCCTGCGCGGGCGGCAAGGGCGGCGTCGGGACCTCGACGGTGGCCGCCGCCCTGGCCGAGCGCCTTGACGCGGTCCTGGTCGAGACGGCCCTCGCCACGGGGGCGCCGAGCGAGGGGCCGTCGCTCGCGGCTGTCCTCGCGGGGCGGGTCGCCGCCCCACGCGCGGCCCGGGCGGGTGCGGAGCGACGGCTCCCGGCGGGCGGGTCGCTCCGGGGCGCTCGCGCCGCCGACTGCCGCCGGCTGCCCGCCGTGCTGCGGGAGCTGGAGGCGGCGTTCGGGGCCGTCCTGGTCGACTGCCCGTCGGGTCTCTCGACGGCCGTCGGGGCCCCGCTGCTGGTCGCCGACGGCTGCCTGGTGGTGACCCGGACCGAGCGGTCGGCCCTGGTGGGCGGCCTCCGGGTCCGGGCGCTCGCCCGCCGGCTGGACGCCGGGCTGGTCAGGGTCGCGCTCGCCGGTAGCCAGCACGCACCTCCGGCGGTGGGCCGTGCCTTCGGCGCGCCGGCGGTCCCCGTGCCGGCGGCCGGGAGCGAGCCCCGCGAGGAGGCCTACCGGGTTCTCGCGCGGGCGGTTCAGTCCGACTGCAGCTCCTCGTAGGTGTTGCGGAGGGTGACCGGCGTGACGTCGGCCACGTCGCTGGCCCGCCGCTGGGTCAGCGGGACCCCCTCGCCCTCGGCGGCGTGGTAGAGACACGCCGCGGCGACGCCGGCGGGGTTGCGCCCGGCGACGACGCCGTCCTCTAGGAGGCCCCCGGCGGCCTCCCTGGCGCGGCGTTCGACGGGCCGGGGGAGGTCGAGCTTCGAGGCGAACCGCGCGAGGTACTGGCGCGGGTCGATGGGGCCCGTGGGCAGGCCGAGCTCGCGATTGAGGGCGTCGTAGGCGGCCTTGAGCTCGTCCGGCCCGGCGCGGGCGACCGACGTGACCTCGTCCAGGGTCCGGGAGACCTCCGCGGTGCGGCAGGTGGCGTACACCACCGCCGCGGCGAACCCCTCCAGGGACCGCCCCCGGAGCAGGTCCTCGTCCTGGGCCGACTCGAACAGCGCACACGCGCGGTCGCGGACGTGGTCCGGGAGGTCGAGCTGGCTGGTCAGCCGCCGGACCTCCGTGAACGCGTACACCTGGTTGCGCTCGACCTTCGAGGAGATCTGTGCGCGGTCGTGCTGGCGGCGCATCCGGGCCACCCGCCGGCGCTTGCGCCCGGTGAGCCGCGACGAGTAGCCGATCTCCGTCGAGAGGCCCCTGTCGTGGCGGCTCCGGGTGAGCGGCGCACCGGTCCGCTCGGGGGCGGTGTCGTCGTCGGCGAACGACCGCCACTCCGGGCCGCGGTCGAGTTCGTCCTCCGCGACGACGAGGCCACAGTCGCTACACACGGTCTCGGTCCCGCTGGCGCGGAGACGACCGTCGCACTCCGGACAGGCGATCGCGTGCTGGCTCGCGCTCATCACGGGTGGGAATTGGGCCGGAACGACTGTTAAAAACACCCTGGAGTGCGGGAAATCAACCCCCACGTGGCGGCGACAGCCTCTCGGTTACCGAGGGGTTCCGGGTCGCGCTGCCGTCATCTTTCTTCCGGAAGGAGGAACATTTAACAAATAGCCGGCGCCAGTCCCGGCCATGGCGCTGTCGGAGATCGCGGCGGGGATCGAGGTCACCGCCGAGCAGCGCGACCGCGGGGTGACCGCCGTCGACGACACCGGCGGCGACCTCGCCGACCGGCTGGCGCCGGTCGAAGACGACCTCCCCTGCGACGCCGCGGCGGCGGCGCGGCTCGTCGACACCTACGCCGCCGGCGCGAGCGTGGGCGAGGCCGCCCGGGTCGCCGGCCTGGCTCCGGTGACGGGCGCGAAGACTCTCCACCTGCTCGGCGAGCCGGTCGACCCGCTGTCGCCGACCGCCCGGGCGGTCGTAGGAGACTGGCTCGACGCCCGCATCGGCCGCACGGAGGCGCTCGCGGTCACTGGCCTCGACCGGCGGGAGTTCATGCTCGGCGTCTTCGTGGCGACCCGCGAGCCGTTGCCCGCCGGGCGGGAGGCGGTGGCCGGCGCGCTCGACGTCGAGCGGGCCGATCCGCTGGCCGACGCCCGCAGCGGCGTCGACGACCTGCTATAGCACGCCGAGCAGCGAGCCGTCCTCGACGGTGACGTCGACGTCCAGCAGCGCGCCGACCGCCGCGGCGCAGTCGGCGGCGACGGCGTCGTCGTCGAGGACCGCCGGCGGCCGACCCTCCAGCGGGCGGATGGCCGCGTCGGCCTGGACCGCGTCGCCGTCGCCGCGGGTGGCGAGGACGCCGGCCGGCTGGCACCCGAGGTCGGCCAGCCGGTCGCGCATCCGGGGCAGGGCGGCGGCGCCCCGCCCCGTGTCTGGCGCGACCAGCGCCACCCGGTCGGCGGCGTCGACGGCGGCCACGGCCTGGTTGGCCGCCACGGGCGGGACGTCGAGGACGACGTGGTCGGCCCGGTCGGCGGCCTCGCCGACGAGCCGTTCGAACGCCCGGGCCGCCTCGGGTGTCTTTGCCCGTGCGACGCGCTCGAAGGGCGCCCGAGCCGGACAGACCGCCACCCGACCGTCGACGGGCCACTCGAGGGCGAGCAGCCCCTCGTCCAGCGGTGCCTCCTCGACGCACAGCGCCGTGACGTCGGGGTCGATGCGGCGCTCGAGGTGGTCGGCCAGCCCCTGGGTGGCGTAGGCGGCGTCGAGGACGACCACGTCCCGGCCCTCCCGGGCGAGGACCGCGGCGGTCTCGAGGACGGTCCGGGTGGTGCCGGCGCCGCCGGTCGCGCCGACGAGGGCCAGCGAGGTTGGCTCGCTCATGGGACTTCGTTCCACGCCTATCGGATTAAAAGATACCGGTCATCGCGCCCGCATCGCCGACGCCAGCCCCCGCCTGGCGAGCGCGAGTGGTCCGGAACCGCCCCCGTCGCCGTCGTCCGGCCCCTCCGCCGCCAGCCGGGGCTGTGCCGTCACCGGTCGCCCGCACACGGGGCAGGCGTACACCACCCGCTGCTCGCCGCGGACCACGAGCCAGTCGCCGTCGACCGGGCTCTCGTGGCCGCAGGTCGGGCAGACGTACACGGCCTTGCGTGGCCGGGACGGCGGGGCCATGACGTGGTCAGCTAGCCGGCCGGTACGGGTACCGCTGGTGGCGGTCTACCGCGGTTCGTTTATATCGCCGGTCACCGCCGGGCCTGCCGGATGGCGGCGACGACGTCCTCGAACTCGCCGTCGTCGAGGTCCGGGCGGGGCCAGCGCAGCGAGTGGATGGCGCCGGCTCCGTCGTCCTCGGTCCGGGGGACGACGTGGCCGTGGACGTGGGGGATCTCCTGGCCCGCCGGCGCGCCGTCGTTCATGCCGATGGTGGCGCCGCCGGCGTCCATGGCCTCCTGGACGGCGGGGGCGAGCCGGCGGATCGCCGAGAACAGCGCGTCGCCGGCGTCGTCGGGGAGGTCGGCCACCCGCTCGTGGTGGCTCTTCGGGATGACCAGGGTGTGGCCCCGCGCGAGCGGGTTGGCGTCGAGGAACGCGTACACATCCCCGTCCTCGTACACCTCGTAGGAGGGGATCTCGCCGGCGACGATGCCACAGAAGATGCAGTCCTCGCTCATGGCCCGGTGGTCGCGGGCCGGCGCAATCAACGTTGTCCCGACCGTGCCGGTGCGGCGACACCGACCGGGAGCGGTCGGCCAGTATTGCGGTATCGGGGAAATACATATACACCCCTCCGTCGAAATGACCAACTGGACTCAACATGTCTCTGGATGACACACAACAGACGCGGCGTGACGTGATCAGGGCCGGCGCCGGGGTGGCGGCGGTCACTGCGGTGGCCGGCTGCCTCGGTGGGGGCGGTGGCGACGGCGACGCGATCCGCGTCCCGGGCATCTACGACATCAGCGGGGGGACCTCCGACGTCGGCCGGCCGACGGCGCTGGGGTCGCGCGACGCGATCCGGTACTTCAACGAGAACGACGAGCTCCCGCGAGAGATCGACCACCCGAACAACGACTACGCCTACGAGGTCGCGCAGGCGAACCAGTACTACGACCAGTACACCTCCGGCACAGAGCCGCCGCTGATCATCGGCTGGGGCACCGCCGACACCGAGGCGCTGGCGCCGACGGTCGCCGAGGACGAGATAGTGTACGTCTCGGCGTCGTACTCGGCGAACCTGCTCGAGCCGGAGTTCCCGTACAACTTCTTCGGCAACCTCGACTACACGAGCCAGGCCAGGGCCCACCTGAAGTGGATCGCCGACAACGACGCCGGGGCCAAGATCGCCTTCATCTTCTCGAACACCGCGTTCGGGCAGTCGCCCGTCGAGGGCGGCAAGCAGTACGCCGAGGAGCTGGGTCTGGAGGTCGGCGCCGACATCAACCTCCCGCTGACCGCCAACTCCGCGACCTCACAGCTCCAGAAGGCCAGGGACGGGGACGTCGACTACCTCATCCACCAGAACACGTCGGCGCCGATGCAGGTGCTGCTGTCCGACAAGCAGGACGTCTACCCCGAGGTCACCGTCTGCGGCCTGACGTACACGGTCGACGAGCGCGTGGTCTCGGAGTCGCCCGACAACTTCGAGGGAGTGCGCTACGTCAGCGCGTTCCGGACGTTCCAGGGCGCGCTCGACTCGGGCGGGGACGGTGCGGACATGATCGAGGCCAACTTCGAGCGCGAGGGCCGCTCGATGGACGACGCGTCGGAGGCCAACCTCAACTACGTGCGGGGGTCGATCCACGCACTGTTGATGCTGTACGGGCTGCAGAACACCATCGACGCCGGCAACGACCCGACGGCCGGACCGGACGTCCAGGACGGGATGTTCGGCATCGGGGACAACGACATGTGGGGTCTCTCCCAGCCGTTCACCTACGAGGAGGGCGACCGCCGGCCGACCATGACCGGCCGGCTGTTCGAGGTCTCGGACGGGGCACTGGAGTTCGACACGACGGTGGAGCTGCCCCGGCGCGACGAGTGGATCGGTCTCTGAGGGATGACGGCGACCAGCGAAGGGCGATCCGCGGACGAGGAGCGCGAGTCGGTCGGCGGGGCGGACGCGACGCCGGTCGTCGAACTCGACAACGTCGAGATCGTCTACGACCGGCACTTCCTGGCGGTCCAGGGCGTGTCCCTCGCGGCCAACCGGGGGGACATCGTCGCGCTGCTCGGGCCGAACGGCGCCGGGAAGTCGACGATCCTCAAGATGATCAGCGGCATCGGTCGGAGCGAGCGCGGCGAGGTGTCGCGGGGGCGGGTGTACTACGAGGGCGAGGACGTCACCAACGACGGCGCCAACGAGATGGTGAGCCGCGGCATCACCCACATCCTCGAGGGCCGGCGGGTGTTCGAGGACCTCACCGTCGAGGAGAACCTCCGGTGTGGGCTCTACAGGGAGGGCCGGCGGTTCCGGTTCGACACCTCGGACTACGAGCTGGCCTTCGAGTACTTCCCGCAGCTCGAGGAGATCCTCAACCTCAAGGCCGGCTACGCCAGCGGCGGCCAGCAGCAGATGCTCGTCATCGCCCGGGCGCTCATCCACCGGCCGAACCTGCTGCTGCTGGACGAGCCCTCGCTGGGGCTGGCGCCGAAGCTGGTCCAGGACATCTTCGAGACGCTCGTCGAGATCAACCGCAGCGAGGACATCACGATGCTCATCGCCGACCAGAACGCCAAGCGCACGCTGGACATCGCCGACTACGGCTACGTCATGGAGAACGGCCAGATCGAGCTCCACGACCCCGCCGACCGGCTGGTCGAGCGCGAGGAGATCAAGGAGTTCTACCTCGGCACCTCGAGCGAGGAGTCCCGGTACACCGACATCCGCCACTACAAGATCCGCAAGAGGTGGACCTGATGAGCGCCGACGACGCGGCCCGCGACGCCGCCGAGGCCCTCAGGGTCGGCCCCTACGTGCCCCCCGAGGAGGGCGTCCTCGGCTGCCGGGCCGTCACGAAGACCTTCGGCGCGGTGACCGCGGCGGACGACGTGACCATCGGCGTCGACCGCGGGGAGTGGGTCTCCATCGTCGGCCCGAACGGCGCCGGCAAGACCACGCTGCTCAACGTCCTCAACGGCTTCTACGAACCCGACCCCGGGGGCGAGGTCTACCTCAAGGGCGAGGACGTCACGGGCCTCGCCGAGCACCAGCGCGCCCGGCGCGGCCTCGGTCGGACGTTCCAGGGGCTGGAGCTGTTCGAGGAGGAGACGGTGCTCGAGAACGTGCTGACCGTCCGGGCCGTCAGCGAGCGCCCGAACCTGCTGTGGGCGCTGCTGTTCTACGGGCCGGGCCGGTCGCTGGAGGCCGACAACACCCGCCGCGTCGAGGAGATCATCGATTACCTGGAGCTGTGGGAGTACCGCGACGCCACCATCGAGGCGCTGCCGCTGGGCGTGCGCCGCCGGGTCGACCTGGCGCGGTCGCTGGCGCTCGAGCCCGACGTGCTGCTGCTCGACGAGGTGATGTCGGGACTCACCTTCGACGAGAAGTACGACATGGTGCGGTTCCTGGCCGACCTCCACGAGGAGGAGGGCCTCACCCTGGTGATGATCGAGCACGACCTCGAGGTCGTCACCGAGGTGTCCGACCGGATGATCGTGATGCAGGAGGGGGCCGTCATCGCCCGCGGGCCGCCCGACGCCGTGACCGACGACCCGGAGGTCGCGCGGGTGTACACGGGGGTGGAGTGACCGTGGCGGCCGACGACCGCAGCGACGCCGTCGGCGAGGTCCCGGAGACGGGCGGCGAGACACTGGCGGTCGATCGCGTGCTCTCGGCGCCCGCCGGCGAGGAGGTCGCCATCGTCTCGGACCGGACGCTGCCGGAGATCCTGTTCGAGCACGTCGACGACCGCCCCGACGACGTGGCGCTCCGGTGGAAGCGCTACGGCATCTGGCAGGAGTTCACCTGGCGCGAGTACTACGACCGGGTCGAGCGGTTCGCGCTGGGCCTCGAGCAGCTCGGGTTCGGGTCGGGCGACGTGCTGTTCACCATCGGCTACAACCGCCCCCACCAGCTGTGGGCGTGGCTGGCCGCCCAGTCGCTGGGCGGGATGGCCGCCCCCAACTACGAGGACATGCTGCCCGAGGACATCCGCGACCAGCTCCAGCTGCTGGAGCCGGCCATCGTGTACGCCGAGGACCAGGAGATGGTCGACAAGCTGCTGCTGGTCGCCGACGAGGTGCCCACGCTGGAGACCATCGTCTACCGGGACCCGAAGGGGATGTTCCGCTACGAGGACGGCACGAAGGACACGAAGGGCGTCGAGGTGACGGCCTACGAGGACGTCGAGGCCCTCGGCGAGGAGCGCCGCGAGACCGGCGACGTCGCCCGCGGGGAGCTCCGAGACCGGGTCGATCGGGTCGACCCCGACTCGCCCGCGATGCTGGCGCCGACCTCCGGCACCACGGGGATGCCCAAGCGCGTCCAGCTGAGCCACTTCAACTTCCTCAACCTCGCCAACGCCGCCATCGAGATCGACCCGATGCCCGAGGGCTCGGACTACTTCTCGTACCTGCCGATGGCGTGGGTCGGCGAGCAGATGATCCTCATCGCCGCGGCGTTCGTGGGCGGCTGGACGGCCAACTTCCCCGAGCAGCCCGAGACCGAGTCCGAGGACCTCCGGGAGATCGGCCCGGAGATCATCTTCTCGTCGCCGAACCGCTACGAGGCCTGGGTGGCCGACATCAAGGCCAAGATAGAGAACACCACCCGGCTCAAGCGGTTCGTCTACGAGAAGGCGATGGCGGTCGGGCGGCGCTACGCGTCCTACGTCAGCGGCGAGGAGACCGGCGACCCGCCGGCGACGCTGCGGGCGGCCCACTGGCTGCTGTACTGGATCGCCTACCGGCCCATCCTCGACAAGGTCGGACTGAAGCGCGCCGAGAACGTCTACACCGGGGGCGGCCCGCTCGGCGAGGAGCACTTCGGCTACTACCACGCGCTGGGCGTCCCGCTGAAGCAGATCTGGGGGCAGTCGGAGGTGTGTGGCTTCGTCACCATGCACCGCGACGACGACATCCAGGCCGACACCGTCGGCGAGGTGTTCCCCAACGTCGAGGTCGGCATCACCCCCGGCGGCGAGCTGCTGGTCCGGGGCCCGGTCGTCACCTCGGGCTACTACGGCATGCCCGACAAGACCGAGGAGGCCATGGAGGACGGCTGGCTGCACACCGACGACTTCGGCGCCATCACCGAGGACGGCCACGTGAAGATCTTCGACCGGATGGACGACGTGCTCGAGCTGGCCGACGGCACCGCCATCGCCCCCATCAGCGTCGAGACGAAGCTGAAGTTCAACCCCTACGTCAAGGAGGCGATGGTGGTCGGCGACGGCCGCGAGGACCTGACGGCGGTGCTCAACATCCGGTTCGACAACGTCGCCGAGTGGGCCGACCAGCGCGACATCCAGTACGCCGGCTACCGCGACCTGACCCAGAAGCCGCCGGTGCTGGAGCTGCTGCGGGAGGTGGTCGCCGAGACCAACGCCGACCTGGAGGACCCCATCGAGCGGTTCGTCGCGCTGTTCAAGGAGTTCGACGCCGACGACGGCGAGCTCACCCGGACCGGCAAGCTCCGCCGGGAGGTCGTCGTCGACCGGTACGACGAGCTCGTCGAGGCGCTGTACGACGAGGACGCCGAGGAGGTCGAGATGGAGCTGACCATCACCTACCAGAACGGGCGCGAGTCGACCGAACACGGGCGGATGTACGTCGTCGACGTCGACGAGCCCGTCCAGGCGTCGCTGCTCGCCGCCCGCGACTACGTCGCCGGCGTGCGCGTCGTCGATGACGTCGCGGTCGTCGGGGTCGACGCGGAGGCGGTGGCCGACCACATCGACCACCACAGCGTCCGAGTCGCCGACGACCGCGAGCTGGTCGCCCGGCCGGCGGTCCGGGAGCTGGTCCGGCAGGCGCTCGCGGCGGCCAACGAGGACCTGGAGGCCCCGCTCGAGCGGTTCGTCGTCGTTCCGGGGCCGCCCCCCGACGGGGAGACGCTCCGGGCGGCGCTTTCCGGCGGCGCCGACGAGGTGGAGGTCGGGACCGGGACGTACGCGGTCGGCCGGACCGACCGTCCCGTCGAGACCGAGACGGAGGTCGAACCGTGACGGTCGACCTCGCGGTCCTGGCGATCGACCCCACCAGGCTGTTCGACCTCACCGTCTCGGGGGTCGGCCTCGGCGCGCTGTACGCGCTGGTGGCGATGGGATTCGCGCTCATCTACAAGGTGACCGGGGTGCTCAACTTCGCGCAGGGCGAGCTCGCGCTCGTCGGCGCCTACGGCGTCATCATCATGGGGCTGGTCGGCAGCACCTTCGGCGTCAGCGTCCACCCGGTGCTGGCGGTGGTCGGAACCATCGCGATGGGCGTCGTGCTCGGGCTGGCGCTCGAGCGCGTCGTGTTCAGGCAGTTCATCGGCGAGCCCGTGCTGTCGGTCATCATCGTCACGCTCGCGCTGGGCGGCATCTTCTCGGGGTTCGTCCGGTTCATCTTCGGCCAGAACTACAAGGGCTACCCGGGGATGCTGGTGCCCGAGACCAGCATCTCGCTGCCGCTCGGCGCGTCGATGTCGACGGCGTACGCGGTCGCGGTCGTGCTGTCGCTGCTCATGGTCGCGGTCCTGATGCTGTTCTTCCGGTACACCGTCTCCGGGAGCATCCTGCGGGCCGCCGCCAGCGACGAGCAGGCGGCCATGGTGCTGGGGGTCTCCGTCGAGCGCACCATCGCGGTCGCCTGGACGCTGTCCATCGCCATCACCGCCATCGGCGGGATGTTGCTGGCGACCTCGACCGGCGGCGCGAGCTTCAGCGTCATCAACGTCGGCATCATCATCTTCGCGGCGGTGGTGTTCGGCGGGCTGGACTCCATCCCCGGCGCGTTCATCGGCGCCATCGTGGTCGGCCTGCTCGAGGAGCTGGGGTCGTACTACCTCGAGGGCGGCACGGCCGTCGTGGTACCGCTGTCGGAGCTCCCGGTGGTCGACCTGTCCAGCTTCCAGGCCGACATGGGCCCGGGGTTCGGTCAGATACTGCCGCTCATCTTCCTCGTGGTGGTCATCATCGTGAAACCGTACGGCCTGTTCGGGACCGAACGAATCGAGAGGCTCTGACATGACGGAACGGACACACCGCGGTCGGTCGGAGGTGCACGATGCCCTGCGGTGAGTACTTCACCAGCTACGAGTCCCGGATGGGGCTGGTCCGGTGGCGCATCCAGAAGGTCGCGCTGGTGCTCGGCCTGCCCGTCCCGTTCGTGCTGCCGATGGTGTTGCAGGGCGGGAACGTGTCGCTGGTGACCCAGATGTACATCTTCGGCATCGCCGTCCTGGGGCTCAACGTCATCCTGGGGTACGCCGGCGAGATCGTGCTCGCCCAGGGGGCGTTCATGGCCATCGGCGCCTACTCGGCGACGCGGCTGCTGTCGGCGGGGGCGGGCCTGCTGCCCGCGCTGTTCGTCGGGGGGCTGATGTCGGCGCTGGTCGCCGTGGCGTTCGGGCTGCCCTCGTTCCGCGTGAAGGGGTTCTACATCGCCATCTCCACGCTGGCGCTGCAGTTCATCGCCGAGTGGTTCTTCAACAACGGCCGCGCGGAGTTCCTCCACGGCGGGACCCAGCAGCCGGTGCCCACCGAGGTGGGCCTGGTCGGCGACGTCCTGGTCGTCGGCGGCGGCAGCCACGACATCTACTACATCTCGCTGCTCGCGATGCTGCTGTTCGCGATGCTCTCCCTGAACCTCTCGCGGACCGGCATCGGGCGGACGTTCCGGGCGGTCCACGAGAACGACCTCGCCGCCGGGGTACTCGGCGTCAACGTGTTCCGGAACAAGCTGCTGGCGTTCGCCATCGGCGGGTTCATGATCGGCGTCTCCGGCGGCCTGTTCGGGATGTACATCGGCTTCATCTCGCCCGGGTTCTTCACGCTGTCGCTCACGCTGGAGCACTACGTGATGCTCCTGTTCGGCGGCCTGGGCCGGGTGTGGGGGGCGCTCATCGGCGTCGGCGTGGTGACGGTGCTCCAGGACCAGATCCAGTCCCTGCTCCAGGCGCTCGCCGGGATGCTGGGCGGAAGCGGCGCCACGGCGCTGACGCCGGTGCTGTTCGGCGTCATCATCATCGTCGTGCTCGCCGTCGAGCCCAAGGGCGTCCTCGCGGGGCTGGGACAGGTGAAGGAGTACCTCCGGAAGTGGCCCTACGCCTACTGATGGACCACACCGACACCGCCGCCGACCTGTTCGACGTCCCGTTCCACCGCGCGAACGGCGTCGAGATGGTCGAGGTCACCCGGTCGGGCGCCCACACCCGGTGGCCGTTCGACGCCGACCTCCGGGTGGACTACCTGCGCCACGCCGGGGCGGCGGACCTCCACGGCCACGCCGACGTGCTGCGGTTCGGCGAGTCCGTCGGGGTCGCCGACGTGACGGTCGAGTCCGGCACGGAACCGGTGGCGAAAGGCCGGGGCGTCTACAAGCTGGGCCGATGACCACGCTCGACGGCGCGACCGACGTCCACGTCCACCTGCTGCCCGACCGGCTGATGGCCGCCATCCGCGAGTCGCTCCGCGAGGAGGTCGGCTGGACGTTCCACCACCCCACCGACCGGGCGGCCATCGAGGACGTGCTGGCCGCCCACGGCGTCGAGCGCTACTGCGCGCTGCCGTACGCCCACCGGGCCGGCGTCGCCGCCGACCTCAACGACTGGGTGCTCGCCCGCGCCGCCGAGTCGGAGATGTGCGTCCCGTTCGCCACCGTCCACGGCGAGGACGACGTCCGGAGCGTCGTCCGGGCGGCCTTCGAGGCCGGCGCCCGTGGGCTGAAGTTCCAGTGTCCCGTCCAGGAGGCCGCCCCCGACGACCCGCGGCTCGACCCGGCGTACGAGCTCTGCGCCGAGTACGACCGACCCGTGCTGTTCCACGCCGGGACCGCGCCGATGTTCGAGGACTCGCCGCACGTCGGGGTCGACCACTTCCGACGGTTCCTGGACGCCCACCCCGAGGTCCGGGCCTGCGCGGCCCACATGGGCGCCTACGAGACGCCGGCGTTCGTCGAGACGCTGGCCGACCACGGCAACGCCTACCTGGACCTGGCGTACGTGCTCGGCGACGGCGCCGCGGCCGACATGGCGTTCGCCTCGGACCCCGCCCCCGCCGAGGTGCTCGAGCGCCACGCCGACCGCATCATGTTCGGCTCGGACTACCCGAACGTGACCTTCGACTACGGCGACTGCGTCGAGGGGTTGCTCGCGCGGGACCTGCCGACGTCGGTCCGGCGGGACCTGGTCCACCGGACCGCCGAGCGGTTCCTGTACGGCGAGTGAACGGGGCGGAACTCCACGGGCGCTGGGTAGAATGCTCGTGCTGGACCGCTACACACCCCGGAAAGCCCCGAGGCGCTGGCTAGCATGCTCGTGCTTGACCGCCACCACCGCACGGAAAGCCCC
>CAYWNQ010000006.1:0-27823 GCA_964459695.1 uncultured Halobacteriales archaeon
CCTCGGCGCTGGGGCTGCCCGAGAACGTCCGCGAGACCGCGTCGGTCATCTACCGTCGGGCGCTCGACGAGGACCTGCTCCCGGGCCGTTCCATCGAGGGCGTCGCCACCGCCGCGCTGTACGCCGCCGCCCGGATGGCGAACGTGCCCCGCAGCCTCGACGAGATGGAGATGGTCTCGCGGGTCGACAAGATGGAGCTGACCCGGACGTACCGCTACGTGGTCCGCCAGCTGGACCTCGAGGTCCAGCCCGCCGACCCCGAGAGCTACGTGCCGCGGTTCGCCAGCGACCTCGACCTCAGCGAGGAGACCGAGCGCCGCGCCAAGGAGCTCATCGACGCCGCCCGCGAGGAGGGCATCCTCAGCGGCAAGTCGCCGGTGGGGCTGGCCGCCGCGTCGGTGTACGCCGCCGCGCTGCTGTGCAACGAGAAGGTGACCCAGGCGGAGGTCAGCGAGGTCGCCAACATCTCCGAGGTCACCATCCGCAACCGGTACAAGGAGCTGCTCGAGGCCGAGGGCGTCGTCGCGGCCTGAGGACGGTCGGTCCTCGTCGTCCGGTTAGGTTGTAGAGATTCCCGAAACCGACGGTCTCCGTCAGAGGCCTCGCCGCGTGCTGCTAATCGCGGAATCACCCTGGTACTCGAGTCGATCATGCCGCCCGGAAAGCCCCGAAGCGCTGGACCCGGTCGCTGGCGCTCGCGGGTCGCTTCGCTCACGGTTCGCTCCGCTCACCGTTCGCTCATTCGGCGACGCTCCCTGCGGTCGCGTCGCCCGCCGCTCCCCGCTCGCGCGTCCGGCGGCCCTCCCTCGCCTCGCGGCTTCGCCGCTCGGCTGAAGCGAGGCCTCCCTCCGGTCGGCCTCGCCGGTCGCGCCGCCCGCCGGTCGCTGGCGCTCGCAATCCTGCGCCCAGCGGGCCCGGACGTTCCGGCGGTGTCCTCGGGCGAGAACGAGTCGCGGTCGGCGGGTGCGGTTCGCCAGAGCTCGGGGAACGGAGCCACGCAGCACGGAGAGCCGGTCCCAAGAACCCGGCCCTCTGCCCCTCGCCGGGGGACCCGCCACCAAGACTTTTCCCCGTCTCGCCCGACGCAGGTGCCATGGAGGAGACGTACGTGCGGCTGGTGTGTCCGGAGTGTGACAAGCACTGGGAGGCGTCGCCCGGCGACCTACCGGAGCCGGCCCGCACGTTCCACTGCCCGAACTGCACCGCGAGCCGCCCGCTGTCGGAGTTCGCCCGGACGGACCACGACCTGAAGGCGATGAAGCGGTTCTAGGTGGCCGACCGTGCGCCGCAGGCGTCACACTGCAGCATCTCGGCGCCCTGCTCGGTGACGATCTGGGTGTCCGGCAGGCCGCACTCGGGGCAGACGACGTAGGTGTCGGCGTACGCCGCGAGGGCGTCCTTCACCCGGCTCTGCTTGAACTCGCCCGTCAGTCGGACGCGGCCCCGCTCGTCGATGGCGGCGGAGGTGCCCAGCTCGTTCTGGAGGTACTTCATCAGGTGCTCCTCGTCTCGGTCCAGCCGGTCGAGCGTGTCCTGGAAGTTCTCGTACACCGTCGCGTTGCCCTCCTGGCGGACGTCGGGGTCGGGCACGGAGAATCGGCTGTCCCCGCCCTCGATGTCGGGGGTCGCCTCCATCGCGCTGTCGAGGTGCTCGTCGTAGCTCATGGCTACTGGTAGCCGACCGGCGGGCAAAAGCCTTTCATGACCAGCCCGGCGCGACCGGTGCGTGTGAACCGTCACCACAGGGCCTGAACACCCCGAAACCGGGGGGAGCGTGTTAACGCGACTCAAGATAATAATAAGACCCTTCAACTTCTAGCCCCCGACGCCCATGAAAAAGCAGGAGCTCATCCACCTCCACGGCCTGCTTGCGGAGGTACGCAACCACTACGAGGAATCGAAAGGGATCGACGTCCCGGACGAGGACTACGGACCGCTCGGCGTCCGACCGACATCCATCCACAAGTCCAAGACCGACCACAAGGCAGCCGTTTTCGCGCTCGCGTCCGACATCACGTCCGAGATGACTCCCGAGGAGGCCGAGCCCGTCTCGGCCGCCGCGGACTGACCTGGCGACGCGGTCCTGCGACCACCACGCCCGACAGCCGTGGCTCCCTGCGGTAGCACCCATCGACGCCGCAACAACCGCCCGACTCAGCGGTCCTCGTCCTCGATGAGCTCCTCGAACTCCGGGAGGACGTCGTCGCCCTCTCCCGCCGACGTGGTCGCGTCCGTCCCACCGCCGACCTCCGGGTCGTCGGAGCCACCGTCGACCGGCTCGTCCGGCTCCCCGGACGCCTCGGCGTCGTCCGGGTCGTCGACCTCGTCGGCGTCACCGGCCTCGTCCGTCTCGGTGGCGTCGCCGTCCTCGTCCTCGATGACCTCGACCTCGAGCACCTCCAAGGGGATGTTCTCCAGGCGCTGGCCGATCTCCTTGCGGGCGATGCGGGCCGCGTGCTCGTCGCGCTCGACGTTGAAGACGGTCATCTCCAGCTCGAGGGCGACCAGTCCCTCGTCGGCAGCGATGAACGCCGGCTCCAGCTCCTCGTGGCAGTGCGGGCAGGCGCGCTCGCCCATCGAGATCTCGACGTAGTTGAGGTCGGGGTTGAGCATCTCGCCGGTCTTCGAGATGGCGATCCGCACCGCCTCGTCGGCGGTCCCCACGTCGTAGACGGGGACCGCTGCCTCGACGACCACTCGGCAGTCCATGTCCGACTGTTGCCGCGCTTGTGACATGAAGGTTCGCCCGGCGGGAGAACCGCGAGCGATCGCTCCGGGACCGCGGTCCGGCAGGACCAGTCGGCCGGCTCGCGGGTGGCGTGGACGGACCGAAACCCGGAAGCCGTCGCCACCCGACCACGGAGGCGTGCACGACGGGTCGATCCCGCTCGCGTCGCTGGCCGGCGACCTCGACCTGCGGGCCACCCTCGAGAGCGGCCAGTCGTACCTCTGGCGCCGCAGCGACGGCGGCTGCTACGACGGTCCGCCGGACGACGCGTGGTACTGGGCGGGGCTGCCCCGGACGTTCACGCCCTCGGGCGAGCCGGAGGTGCTGCGGATCCGCCGGGAGGGCGGCCGGCTCCGGTGGCAGGCCACGACGCCGTCGGCGCCGGCGCTGCTGACCCACCTGCTCCGCCTCGACGACGACCTCGCCGCCGTGTACGAGGCCGCACCCGACGACCCCGTCCTGGACGCGGCGTTCGACGCCGCCCGGGGGCTCCGGCTGGTCCGGGACCCGGCGTTCGACTGCCTGGTCTCGTTCATCTGCTCGGCCCAGATGCGGGTGGCCCGGATCCACGAGATGCAGGTCCGGCTGGCGGAGGCCTACGGCGAGACGGCGACGCTGGAGGGCCGGCGCTACCCCGTCGCACCCACGCCGGCCGACCTGGCCGGCGCGACCGAAGGCGACCTCCGCGACCTCGGACTGGGCTACCGGGCGCCCTACGTCGCCCGGACCGCGCGGATGGTCGCCGACGGGGAGGCCCACCCCGAAGAGGCCCGGGGCCGGCCCTACGAGGCGGCCCGCGAGTCGCTGACCCGGTTCGTCGGCGTCGGCCCGAAGGTCGCCGACTGCGTCCTGCTGTTCTCGCTGGGCTACCTCGAGGCGGTGCCGCTGGACACCTGGATCCGGACGGCCATCGACGAGCACTACCCCGACTGCGAGCGAGCCTCCTACGAGCGGACCTCCCGGGCCATCATCGAGCGCCTCGGCGGTCGCTACGCCGGCTACGCCCAGACGTACCTCTTCCACCACCTGCGGACGGGCGACGCTACGACCGGTCCCTGACGGCGAAGACCGTCCCGCCGGCGACGAACAGCACGGCGACGACCAGGCCGGCGATGCCGAGCATCCGCCCCTGGTCGACGCCCCCGACCGCCACGAACCCCACCGACGCGACCGCGATGGCCGAGCCCAGCAGGTAGAGGACGACGGTGAGGAGCGGTCCCCGGTCCGAGACCGTCGCGGTGTCGCCGACCGGGCCCCGGCCGACGCCCGGGACCGCCACGAACCCCTCGACCTCGGTGTCGCAGATGTCGCACTCCTCGTCGGCGGGGTCGACCGCCGCGCCGCAGTTGGGACACCGGGCCACTGGGCGCCAATCGGTGCCCCGGCGGTAAGGAGTTTCGCATCATCGAGCCCACAGCTTTTCCGGCGCCGGCCCGACCGGCCCGCCATGGGCGAGCGCGTCCGCGCACACGTGTACGTCTCGGGGCGGGTCCAGGGCGTCTCCTACCGGGCGACGACCCGGGACCACGCCCGCGAGCGGGGTGTGGACGGCTGGGTCCGCAACCTCGACGACGGCCGGGTCGAGGCCGTCTTCGAGGGACCGCGCGACGCGGTCGAGGCGATGGTCGAGTGGTGCCACGACGGGAGTCCCGCCGCCCGCGTCGAGGACGTCGAGGCCACCTACGGCGACCCGGAGGGTCGCGACGGGTTCGACGTCAGGTGGTGAGCGCGGCTCACCCCGTCGACCGGGCCACCCGCTCGCCGACCGCCGAGCGGAACGCCTCGACGTCGACCCGCTCGCCGGGCGGCCCGTGGACGAGCAGGCGGGCGTTGCGCCGGACGAGGTTCGCCACGAGCCGGTCTCGGACGGTCCCGACGTCGTCGCTCGCCGCGGCGGCCCTGGCCGCGTCGAGGGCCGCGTCGGTCACCAGCCGGTCGGCCAGCGCGACGGCGTCGCCGTCCGGGGCGGTGGAGACCAGCCGGTCGTCGCGCCGGTGGTCGGGATGGACCCACACCGCACGGTCGCCGGTCTTGTTCCGGTAGTAGACGCCGTACGCCGGGCCGTCACACCACGCGCCCCCCGGCGGGTCGTAGCGCTCCGGGTCGAAGTGGCGGGCGTCGACCTCCCGGTCGACGGTCGGTGCCGGCGCCAGGCCCAGCCGCTCGAACGCCCGCTCGGCCCGGTCCGGCGGGAGGAACCGGTCGCCGTCCCACACCTCGTACCCGACGAACGACGGGGCGGCGGCCAGGTCGTACGCGACTCCGTTGCGGACGGTGGCCACTCCCGCGAACACGTGCTGGCCCGGGTCGGCGACGGCGTCGACGAGCGCGTCGGCGTCGAAGGTCTCGCGGACGTGCCGGGCGGCGTGGGCCAACACAGGCGGCTCGCCCCACGGCTCGTAGCTCTCGGGACCGGACGCGAACCGCACGACGCCCGACTCCCCGACCGCGAACCGCAGCCGCCGCCCGTCGAGGTGCTCCAGCAGCCAGAGGTGGCCCGACGCGAACAGCCCCTCGGGGGCCTCGGCGACCGACGGCAGCGGCGGCGCTGGGTGCACGCCCGGTGGTCGGCGCCGGCGGGGAAAAGGTCGCCGGTGAACCCCCGCAGGCTTAACCCGACCGCGGGCCAACGCCGCGCCATGATCACGTCGGAGTTCATGGCGGTCGTCGACGCGAACGCGGCTGCGCTGGGGGTGCCCCGCAAGCAGCTCATGGAGTCCTCCGGCAACGCCGTTGCCCGTGAGGTCCGGACGGTCGCCGATCCGGGCGACGCGGTTGCCGTCGTCGCCGGGCGGGGCAACAACGGCGGCGACGCGTTCGTGGCCGTCCGGTTCCTCGAGGCGTTCGACGTCGCCGTCCACCTCCTGGGCCGCCCGTCGGCCATCGGGACCGACATCGCCCGCGAGAACTGGGACGCACTCGAGGCCGCCGAAGCCGACACGCGGGTGGTCCGTGACTCCGCCGACCTCGCCCTCGATGACCCCGACGTCGTCGTCGACGCGATGCTCGGCACCGGCGTGACCGGGGCGCTCCGTGAGCCCGAGCGCTCCGCGGCGGCGGCCATCGACGCGGCCGACGCCACCGTCGTCGCCGTCGACGTCCCCTCGGGCGTCGACCCCGACACGGGCGCGGCGGCCGGCGGGGCGGTCGAGGCCGACCGCGTGGTCACCTTCCACGACGAGAAGCCGGGTCTGGCCGACCTGGACGCCACGGTGACGGTCGCCGACATCGGCATCCCGGCGGCGGCGGAGCGGTTCGTCGATCGCGGCGACCTCCTGCGGCTGTCGAGGGAGTCCGACGCCCACAAGGGCGACCACGGCGGGGTCCTCGTGGTCGGCGGGGGCCCCTACACCGGCGCCCCGGCCCTGGCCGCTCGCGCGGCGCTGCGGGCCGGCGCCGACCTCGCCCGCGTGGCCTGTCCGTCCGCCGTCGCCCGCGAAGTCCAGGGCTACGCCGAGGACCTCATCGTCCGCGAGCTGTCGGGCGACCGGTTCGGACCCGGCCACGTCGACCGCGTCGCCGACCTGGCCGCCGACCACGACGCCGTGGTGGTCGGCCCGGGGCTGGGCGACGCTGCCGACACCCTCGACGCGGTGGGGTCGTTCCTCGCCGACTACGAGGGCACCGCGGTCGTCGACGCCGACGCCCTGTCGGTCGTGCCCGACGTCGAATCGCCGGCGACGCTGGTCTGCACGCCCCACCAGGGCGAACTCCGCGCGATGGGCGGCGAGACCGACGACGACTGGCGCCGGCGGGCCGACCTGGTCGAGGCGTTCGCCGCCGACCTCGGCGTCACGCTGCTGGTGAAGGGGGCCTACGACGTGGTGAGCGACGGCGAGCGGACGCGGGTGAACCGCACCGGCAACCCGGGGATGACGGTCGGCGGGACCGGGGACGTGCTCGCGGGCGCCACCAGCGCGCTGGCCTGCACCCAGGCGCCCACCGACGCCGCGGCCATCGCGGCGTACGCCACCGGTCGGGCGGGCGACGTCGCCGTCGAGGCCGACGGCTACGGCCTGGTGGCGACGGACCTGCCGCCGCTGCTGCCGCGGGCGCTGTGGGGTGAGCGCCCGTGAGCGACGGCGGCGAGGAGGCGGGCGACGCCGACCTGACCCACGTCACCGACGCCGGCGACGTCCAGATGGTCGACGTGGGCGACAAGCCCGCGTCGCGCCGCCGCGCGGTCGCCAGCGGCGAGATCTCGCTGCGGCCCGCGACCGTCGACGCCGTCCGGAACGACGACGTGGCGAAGGGCGACGTGCTCGCCACCGCCCGCGTCGCGGCGGTCCAGGCGGTCAAGCACACCTGGGAGGCCGTCCCGATGTGCCACCAGATACCCGTGACGAACGTCGAGACGACCTTCGACGTCGGCGACGACGCCGTCGAACTGACCGTCGCCGTCGAGACCACCGGCGCGACGGGCTGCGAGATGGAGGCCCTCGAGGGCGTGACCACGGGGCTCAACACCGTCTGGGACATGGTGAAGGCCGCCGAGAAGGACGCCGACGGCGGCTACCCGGAGACGGCCATCGGACACGTCCGGGTCGTGTCGAAGGACAAGCAGCGCCCCGAGTGAGGCCGGGTCACGGCCGTTTCAGGCCCACGCCACGTCGGCCCTGACCGCCTCGACGCGCTCGACGTAGCTCTCGAGGTACGCCGGCGCGGCCGGATGGTCGGCGACGGCCGCCGGCTCGAGCCAGTGGACGGCGGCCACCTCCGACGGCTCGGCCACGTGCGCCTCGCCGCCGGCGTGCTCGCAGAGCGTCACGACGTTCATGCACCGGGTGCCGTCGTCGGCGGCGAACGTGCCGCTGCAGACGTAGGTCACCGCCCCGACATCGACGCCGACCTCCTCGCGCAGCTCCCGGCGGACCGTCGCCTCGACGGTGTCCTCGCCGCCGGGGGCCTGCTCGACCGTGCCGCCGGGGAACGCCAGCGCGCCGGCGGCGTGGCTCTCGTCGCCGCGCTCGACGAGCAGGTACGCCCGGTCGCGGACCACCGCGCCGTCGACGTTGACGACGTAGGCGGGCTTGTCCATGGCGGCGACGGGCGACCGGGTCGCCGAAAACGGTGTCGAAAGACCGCCGAGCCGCCCGGGAACCCCGCTCAGGCCGACAGCGGGAGGTCGCCGGCCTTCGCGCGGGCCTGCTCGACCACCGACGGTCGGGCCTCGAACTCGATGACGACCTCCTCGCCGTAGTCGACCGCCTCGACGTGGGCGTTGTCGTGGACCCACGACACGAGGCTCATGGTCTCGTCGGTCATCGGGAGCACCAGGCGCTCGTGCTCGTAGGGCGGGAGCTCGCTGTCGATCCGGTCGGCGAGCCGGTCGAGTCCGGTGCCCGCCGTCGCGCTGACGGCGACCGGGTCGGGCGCCAGCGCCGCCAGCGCCTCGCGCTTGCGCTCGAGTTCGGCGTCGTCGACGCGGTCGATCTTGTTGAGCACGGTGACGATGGGCGCCTCGTTGCGCTCGTACAGCGTGTCGTGGGAGGTGACGAGCTTCTCGCGGATGTCCTCGACGGGTTCGGAGACGTCGACCACCAGCAGCACCAGGTCGGCGCGGTAGACCGAGTCCAGCGTGGACTTGAACGACTCGACCAGCCAGTGGGGCAGGTCCGACACGAAGCCGACGGTGTCGGTGACCAGCACGTCGCGGCGCTCCATGTCGGCGCGTCGCGTCGTCGTCCCCAGCGTCGTGAACAGCCGGTCCTCGGACTCGGCGGTGGTGTCGAGGTCGGGGTGGCGGCCCTCGTTCTCGTCGACGTCGAGGTCGGCGGCCAGCCGGCGCAGCAGCGTCGACTTGCCGGCGTTGGTGTAGCCCGCCAGCGCCACCAGGTCGAAGCCCGACTCCCGGCGCTGCTCGCGGCGGTGCTCCTCGGTCGCCTGGATCGACGCCAGCTCGTCGCGGATGTTCGAGATCTGCTTCTCGATGTCCTGCTCGCGGGACTCGTCGTACTCGCCCAGCCCCATGAACCCCGGGCGCTCCTCGCGCTGGGCCAGCGAGGCCTTCGCCTCGGCGCGGGGCAGCTCGTAGCGCAGCTCCGCCAGCTCGACCTGGAGCTGGGCGGTCCGGGTCTGGGCCCGCTGGCCGAAGATCTCCAGGATGAGCCGGAACCGGTCGAGCACCTCGACGCCGGTCGGGAGCTCGTTGCCCAGGTTGTACGTCTGGTAGGGGCCGAGCCGGTTGTCGAAGACGACGACGTCGGCGTCGGTCTCGGCGACGAGGCCGGCCAGCTCCTCGGCCTTGCCCTCCCCGAGACACAGCCCGGGGTCCTCCGTGCGGGCCTGGGTCACCTCGCCCACGACGGCGTAGCCCGCGGCGCGGGCGAGGTCGCGGATCTCCTCGGTGTCGGCGCTGCCGGAGTCGACACGCTTGGCGACGACGGCGGTCCCTGTCACTTCCGGGAGGGTAAGTGGTGCTGGCATTTAAACGTGTGTCCGCTGGCAGGGGCACTGGTCAGCTCAGAATCGTTTCCTCGACCGTCGGCACTCCAACGTCTCGACGACGACCGGCTCTCCCGCCTGGGTTCGAGCAGGAGCTGCGGTCGGCGGTTGCACTCACGGTGCACCTGGTAGTGGTGGAGGGGTTTCCAGCAGTACGAACGGGGCGAGCAATAGGTGCCACCGGTGGTTCCAGTCGAGCCACGCCCCCGCCGACGAGTCGGAAGAGACTTGACGGCCACGGGAGGCGGTGACACCCATGGCAGCCATCGACCTGACGCAGCTCGGCCTCGAGTTCGGCTCGGGCGCCGTCATCGGCGGCCTGGTGGGTTTCGCGGCCAAGAAGGTCGCCAAGATCGTCGCCGTCCTGATCGGGCTGGAGCTCGCGGTGTTCACGTTCCTGGAGTCCCGCGGCATCATCACGGTCGACTGGGAGCGGCTGAGCGCCGGTATCGTCGAGGCCAGCCAGGACGCCGCGAGCGGGGCGCCACCGAGCTGGCTCCAGACGCTGCTGTCGACGCTGTCGGTGTCGGCGGGGTTCACCGGCGGCTTCGCGGCGGGGTTCAAGTTCGGCTGACCGGGTGTCCAGGACGGGGCGCGCGGCGTCCGCTGCTCACCGCGTCGAGATCTCGTCCTCGTCCTTGACGACGCGGGTCTCGGCCTCGCCCGCGGAGACCTCGTTGACCAGGTCGTAGAAGTCGTTCTGGAGGCCGGCGGGGAACTCGACGACGCCGACCCACGAGCCGTCGGCCTGCCACTCCTCCTCCTGGAGGTCGCCGAACTCCCGGACCTTCGCCTGACCGCTGCCGGCGTGGTCGGCGGGCAGCTTCACGGCGACGATCATCTCGTCGAACCGGATGGGGAGGATGGGCCGGAGCTGGTCCAGCGCCTCGTCGACCTGGTTCTCGACGGGCTCCATCGGGTCGACCTTGAAACCGGCCTCCTCGAGCGCCCGCTCGACGCGCTCGGGCGGGTGGGGCGCGTCGTCCATCTGGGGGTTGACGGCGTTGCGGACGATGGTGTTGACGAGCTGCTTGCGCTTCTGCTCCTGCATCTCCCGGCGCTGCTCGGCGGTGATCTGGATCTCGCCCTCGCGGATGACCTCGGGGATGATCTCCAGGGGGTCAGTCGTGCCGAATACCTCCTCGAGGGCGCTCTCCGGGGGGCGGTCGCCCCGGGCGGCGTCCTCGAACACGTCCTCGGCGGCGATGACGTCCGCGAGGTCGCCGTCGAACTCGTCGCGCTTGATGGCCAGGGCCGCGTCGGGGTCGACGAGCACCTCGAACCGCTCGCCGTGGGACTCCAGGCGGGCCGTGACCGCCTCGTCGAGTGATATCATACCCGTGGGATGCGTCGGGCGTGCTAAAAGCTGTTCCCCACGGGCACGCCGACGGAGCCGCCCTACTCCTCGGCGTCGTCGGGCGCCAGCAGGTCGTTCTCGACGAGGTGCTCCTCGATCGCGTCGTCGTCCAGCTCTTCGAACGTCTCGGTCTCGGTCGCGATGGTCGCGACCCCGATGCCCTCCGGGCGGAGCTGCCCGTCGTTGACCTGGGCGAGCGCCGCGAGCGCCAGGTCCAGCCCGTCGTCGAGGCTCATCCCGGGGCCGTAGTTGGACTCGAGGTAGTCCTCGATCTCGCCCCGGTCCGCGCCGACGGCCAGCGCCTGCCACTCGTAGGGCGTCCCCGACGGGTCAGTCTCGAAGAGGCGCGGCTCGCCGTCCTCGATGCCGCCGACGATGAGCGCCACGCCGAACGGCCGGGCGCCGCCGACCTGGGTGTACTGCTGGATGTGGTCGGTGATCTCCTTCGTCAGCGTCTCGACGCCGATGGGCTCGCCGTAGCGCAGGCGGTTGACCTGGGCCTGGCGCCGGGCGAAGTCGATGAGCTGGCGGGCGTCGGCCACGTGGCCGGCGCTCGCGATGCCGACGTGGTCGTCGGCCTTGTGGATCTTCTCGACGCTCGAGGGCTCCATCAGTGGCGACCGACTGCGCTTGTCGACCACGAAGACGATACCGCCGTCAGCACGCACGCCGATGGACGCCGATCCCCGCTTGACGGCCTCGCGCGCGTACTCGACCTGGTACAGGCGACCGTCCGGGGAGAAGATCGTGATGCCCCGGTCGTAGGCCTGCTGCTGCGATTGTCCCTGCATGGTTAGGTATCGAGTCCCGTCGCGCCCACGTACCCGTCGGGGAGTCTGACGTCCAGCCGGTCGCCCCGGCTGACCGCCGCCCGCTCGGCGTCCGCGAACGCGACCGTTCTCTCGTCCGTGGATTCCCGCGGGCGGCGTATATACTTTTCTTCACAGGCCCGGACCGTGCCCGAGACGCCGGTGACCCGGACGCCCAGCGGCTGGCCGTCGACGGCGTCGACGCAGGAGAGCGCCGCCCGGGCCCGCTCGGTCTCGCCGCGGCGACACCGCACCACCGCGGTACCCTCGGCGTCCGCGAACGCGAACGAGAGCACCGACAGGTCCAGCGCGGCGGCGCCCACGTCGCCGACGAGCGCCCGGGCGGCCTCTTCGGTGGCCCGCTCGAACGCCGCCCGGTCGACCGCGGCGCCGGGCCAGCCCTCCAGCGCGACCGCCAGGTACCGGTACCGGGGCCGGAGGTGTTTCGGGAGGTGCTTCACCGGTCGCCACCGCCCCAGTTCCGGGCGTCCGCGGGCAGTCGGTCGCCGACGAGCACGCCGACCTGGTCGTGGACCCGCTCGACGGCGGTGAGCGCGAACCCGGCGTCGGTGAACGCCTCGGCCAGCGTCCCGAGGGTCGCGGGGTCGTCGACGTCGGGCGAGTAGAACGGCTCGTCGGGGTCGGGCTCGCCGAAGAACATCACGTCGCCCAGCACGACCCGGCGGGGGTCGTAGCCGGCGGCCACCGACAGCGCCTCGCGCTCGCCGTCGTCGGCGAGGTGGTGCATCGCGAAGTTCGAGACCACGACGTCTGCCGGCCCGTCGTACGCCGGCGCGCGGAACCGCCCCTCGTCGAACGCGACGTTTTCCAGCCCCCGCTCGTCGGCCTTCTCGCGGGCCCGGTCGAGCATCCCGGACGAGACGTCCCGGCCGACCACCCTGGCGGCGTCGTCGGCCAGCGCGAGGCCGATGGCGCCGGTGCCACAGCCCAGGTCCAGCACCACGTCGCCGGACGCCCCGAGCGCCGCGCGGGCCTGCTCGACCACCAGCGAGGCGCAGGCGCGGTACTCCGGGCTCTTCCCGTCGTCGTAGTCGTCGGCCTTCTCGTCGAACCGCGCGGCGTGCTCATCGATCGGCCGCTTCATGCTCCCCCCTACGCACGCCCGGCTCGATGAAGGCGTCGGAGTGGCGCTCGCGGTTCCGGGCGGCGAGCTCGCCCCACTCGGCCAGCCCCGACCGGACCAGGTCGGCGCCGATGCCGACCGTCTCGCCGACGGCGGCGAGCTCGCGGGGCGCCCGGAGCTGGAGGTGCGAGCGCGGGTCGGCGCCGGCCACGTGGGGGGCGTCGGCGTCGGCGACGAGGTCCCGGAGCTTCCGGAGGTCCCGGATGGCCGCCGCCCGGTCGGCGCCCTCGCGTCGCAGCACCGGCGAGAGGTCGAACTCCAGCCGGACGCCGTTGGCGGCGGCGGCGCTCGCGAGCACGTGGTTGACGTCGCCGTCGCCGGCCATCGGGTGGGCCAGCACGTCCACCGCGGGCTGCTCGACGGCGAACCGGTTGACGTCGGGGTCGCCGCCGTGGACGACCACGACCGTCCGCGCCGAGCGGTAGCTGCCCACGAGCCCCGAGAGGCGGCCCCGGTCCTCGGCGCGGACCTCCACGCCGTCGACCACGTCCACGTCGTAGGTGTCCCGGACGGCCGCGAGGTCCGCCGAGTGGTCGGCGTCGCCGTGGCACCGGACGACGACGCCGTCGAAGCCCGCCTCCGCAGCGGTCAGGGCCTGGCGCGCGACGGTGGCGTCGCCGTCGGGTGCCGCGTGGACGCCCTCGTACATACCCGGTCCAGCGAGGCGGCTGGCCTTGGGCCTTCCGACCGGCCTCAGAAGGTGTGTTCGTCGGGCTCGTCGTCGTCGGCGCCGGGGCCGACGCCACCCATCGTGTCCTCGGTGTCCCACATGTCCTCGCCCATCCCCGGTTCGGGCTCCTCCTCGGCGACGTCGTAGGCGTCGATGCCGAGCCGGAGCAGCTCCTCGACCGCCTCCTCCCGGTTGAGGAAGTCCTCCTCGGCGGCGCGGTCCAGCTCGTTCAGCAGGCGGTCCGACAGGTCCACCTCGACTTCCGGCATACTCTCGCTACTGGGTGGGGGTGTTTTAACCTTGGGACGGCTGTGTGGCGCAGTCTGGATTCGGGAGTGCAGAGATGCATCCGGCCCGGAATCCGGCGCCGTCCGCGCCCCAACCGTTCGACCGCACCCGGTGGACCGCTGTTCGGGCTCGATCCTCGGGCTACCGCTCGGAGAGCCCCCGCCACGATCGAACCGCGCCTCACCCGTCACCGTCGGCCAGTTCGGTCAGGACCTCGCGGACGTTCCCCACGGCTGCGTCCTTGTCGGCGGGGTAGGCCTCGACCTTGCCCCGCAGCGAGATGCCCTCTCCGAGGGCCACCTCGCCGCCGAACGCGTCCTGCTTGTCGAGGTGGACGAAAAAGGAGCAGTTCTCGTCGACGCGGTCGTCGAGCTCCCAGAGCAGAGACTCGAGCTCGGCGAGCTCGGCGAGCCGACCCAGGACGTGCCGGACGTCGTCGGCGTTCTCCACGCGGGCCGACAGCACCAGGATGCGGTCGCCGTGGTGGCCCTCGGTCTCGGCGGCCTCCAGGGCCACGTCCTCGGGGAGGAACAGCCGGAGGGCGGCCGCGACCCGGTCGCGGTCCTCCGTGGCGTAGCAGAACGCCCGGAGGTCGACGTAGTGAAACGGGACCGGGACGCGGGTCATCGAGGCGGTCCGTCGGTCACTCGGCGGCGGCCTCGTCGGCGTCGTCGTCCTCGGCGGCGCTCAGGGCGTCGGCGGCGATGCCGGCCTCCTGGCCCTCCTCGAAGGAGATGACGTAGGTCTCGTCGCCGAACATGGTCTCCGAGACCTGCTCGACGGTTCCCGTCTCGCCGTCGTACTCGCTGTGCTCGTCGTGGAGGACGACGACGTCGCCCTTCTCGAAGCTCATGGCGCGACGTACCCGGCCGCCGTCAAAAAGGCCGTCGGTTCCCGGTCGAAGCCTTATTGCGCCGGGGGCCGCAACCGGGTGCCATGACCGCCGTCCGCCCGCCAGCAGTGCAGCCGCCAGTGGCCCGCCCGCCCGAGCCATGACGACCGTCGACGACCTCTGGTTCGCCGCCGACGAGGCCGACCAGCGCGCCGAGCAGGTCGCCCACCGGCTCGACCGGCGCCACGACGACTACCTGGAGGTGACCCACCACGAGCACGTCTCCCGGCGCCGGTTCCGCACCCTGGCCGAGCGCATCCAGCGGACGGGGTCGCCCTACGGCGCCCACACGGTGGTGTACCGGCCGTCGGGGGCGCTACTGTTGGTCTACCACGACGCCGTCGGCAAGTGGGTGCTCCCCGGCGGCGGCGTCGACGGCGACGAGTCCCTGCGCGAGGCCGCCGCCCGCGAGCTCCGCGAGGAGGCCGACGTGACCGGCGACTACGAGGGACTCGGGATCTTCACCCGCGTCGAGGTCCGCTCGGGCGACTACGACACCTGGGGCGTGATGCCCGTCTACCGGGCCCGCGCCGACGGGGACGCCGAGCCAGCCGCCACCGACCCGGACGGGGAGATCAGCGAGGCCCGGTGGTTCCACGACCTCCCGGCGGACACCCGCGACCGCGAGGACCTGGTGGCCTGGCGCGAGCGCTACCTCGGTCAGTAGGACTCGCCCGCTCGCGCGTCGGCGGCCTTCCGCCGGAGCGCCGCCCGCGCGTTGGAGGCGTCGTAGCCGAACAGCACGTGCTCGCCGTAGCTCTCGGCGACCTCGGTGGCGTGGATCAGGTCGTCGACGTCGACGTCGACCGCGTAGAGCTCGACGGAGAACGGCGCGTCGAGCAGGTCGACGAAGCCCGAGGCGATGACCTCCAGCCAGTAGGTCGTCGCGTAGGCCATATCGTACAGCGGCACCACGAACTCGTCGACGTGTTCGGCGAGCGCGTCGACGTCCAGCCCCGCGCGCTCGTACACGTGGCCGGGGTAGGGGTCGGGGTAGAGGGTGAGGTAGGTGCGGCCGGGGACCCGGCCGGCGGCCTCGGCGACGAACTCCGTGATGACCGACGCGCGCCACGCCTCTCGGTCCCCGTGGTCCGACGCGGCGAAGGCCGCGTCGCAGCTGTCGCAGTGGCAGTACTCCCCGCGCGGGAAGCCGACGTCGTCGAGGCGGACGTCCCCGTTGACGGCCACGCAGTCCTCGACGATCTCCAGCAGCCCCGCCCGGTACTCCTCGCGGGTCGGGCAGACGTACGCCCAGTCGAAGTACTCCCGCTCCCGCGTCGCCCGCCGACCCTCGTCGTCGACCGGCACCAGGTCCGGGTCCGCCTCCGCGGCGGCGTTGTCGCCGAAACAGGACACCATGTTGACGCCGTCGGCGACGGGGTCGGCGGCGCGGCCCGTGACGTCCTTGACCTCGTAGAAGGCCAGGTCGAACTCCGGCCAGGAGAGCTCGGGTTCGTTGCGGGTGACCACGCCGTACATGGCCGCCGCTTCGCGCGTGGGAGGGAAAGTCGTTCGGGGGCGGTCCTGCCGGCCTCAGCGCCGGACCAGGTAGACCGCGAGGACCACCGCGACCAGTGCGACGAGGACGAGGGCCTTCTTGGACATCACGTGAACGATGCGGTCGGCGCCACCATAACCTTTCTCCCCACGGCTACGAGACGACGTGGTCCGCCAGGTCCTCGCGGATGATGGTGTCGCAGTAGGCACACCGCACGCCCTCGTCCAGGACGACGAACTCGCTGTCGACCGGCTCGTCGCCGCCGGTGATGCAGTTGGCGTTCGGGCAGGACAGCACGCCGGTCACCCGCTCGGGCCGGGAGACGCGGTGCTTGTCGACCACCTCGAAGTCCCGGACGATGTTGATGGTCGCCGCCGGAGCGATGAGCGAGACCACGTCCACCTCCGCCTGGCTCAGCTCCCGGCCCTCGACCTTCACGATGTCCTTGCGCCCGAGCCGGTCGGAGGGGACGTTGATGCCCACCGACACCTCCTCGCCGGCGGTGCCGTCGATGCCGAGGATGGCCAGCACGTTCAGCGCCTGGCCGGCGGCGACGTGGTCGATGACGGTGCCGTCGCGGATCTTCGAGACGCGGAGCTCGTGGTCCGGGTCGCTCATCGCTCGCCCTCCAGCATGTCCTCCAGCAGCGCCATCCTGACCGGGACGCCGTTGTGGGCCTGCTCGAAGTACCGCGCGTGGTCGGTCTCGTCGACGTCGGCCGCGATCTCGTCGACGCGCGGCAGCGGGTGCATCACGGTCAGGTCCTCGCGGGCGTCGGCCAGGCTGTCGGCGTCGATGCGGTACTCGCCGGCAACCTGCCGGTACTCGTTCTCGTCGGGGAACCGCTCGCGCTGGATGCGGGTGACGTACAGCACGTCGAGCTCCGGGAGCACGGCCTCGAGGTCGGTGTGCTCGCGCACCCGGGCGCCGGACTCGTGGAGGTCGTACCGGACACTCCGGGGCAGCCGGAGGCTCTCGGGGCTCACGAAGTGCTGGTCGGCGTCGAAGGTGGTCAGCGCCGCCGCCAGCGAGTGGACCGTCCGGCCGTACTTCAGGTCGCCCATGATGCCGACGGTGAGGCCGTCGAGGCCGGCGGCCTGGCGCATCGTGTACAGGTCCAGCAGCGTCTGGGTGGGGTGCTGGCCGGCGCCGTCGCCGGCGTTGATGACCGGCACGTCGACGAAGTCGCTGGCCATCTTCGCCGAGCCCTCGCTGGGGTGGCGCAGCACCACGGCGTCGGCGTACCCCTCGACGACCCGGACCGTGTCGGCCAGCGACTCGCCCTTGGTCACCGACGAGGACTCCACGTGGCCCATGTCCACCGTCGCACCCCCCAGCCGCTTCATCGCCGTGTCGAAGCTCATCTTGGTGCGGGTGCTCGGCTCGAAGAAGCAGAGGGCCAGCACCGCCTCCCCCAGGTCGGCCGCCGCCGAGGGGTCGGCGTCCAGCTCCGCCGCGCGGTCCAGGACGGCCTCGACGTCCTCGCGGGCGAGCTGTTTGGCGCTGATGAGGTGGTCCTGTCGCATCACCGGAGACGCGAGGGCCCACGATATTGAATCCCCCGACCGGGCCCTCCCGCGTGGTCGTCGTGATGCACGGCATCGAGGTGTCCGGATCTCCCGAACGTCGGGCAGTTCCGCGAGTGGTACCGGGGCCCGTCCGAAGCGGCCACGCATCCGCCACCGCCCGGCAAGGTTCAAGGCCGATGGCGGGGCCACCGGTCACGTGCTCGCAGTCGTGGGCGGCACGGGCGGCGTCGGCACCACCACGGTGGCGCTGGGCGTCGCCAGTGCCATGGCGCGGGACGGGGCCGACCCCGTCGTACTCGACGCCGACCGCACGATGCCGGACCTCGGGCGCCGCGCCGGTATCGGGGGCGGTGGCGTGGCCGGCTACGCCGCCGGCGCGCCGCTGTCCGCCGTCGCACGGCCCGCGCCCCGGCTCGACGACCCGGGACGGGTGCTGCCCGCGGCGCCCGGACTGGACGGCGACGCGACGCGGGCGGCCCTCGAGCGGTTGCGCAGCGCCACGCCGGCGGCGCTGGTGGACTGCCCCGCCGGCGTCGGTCCGGCCACGGCGACCCCGCTCAGGCTGGCCGACGGCGCACTCGTGGTGACGGCACCGCGGGAACGGGCCCTCCACGGCGCGGTCACGGCGGCCAGCATGGCGCGGGCCCTGGAGACGCCGCCGCTGGGCGCCGTCGTCGTCGGGACAGACGACCCGCCGGTGCTGGAGCCGCTGCTGGACTGCCCGGTCGTCGGGAGCGTGCCCACGGTCGATAGACCGCTCCGGGCGGCACCGGCCAGGCGAGCCTACGAGGCCGTATCGAGCGCCATAGGGGCCAGAACGTTTATGGCTGTGGACCGCACCGTCACGTAGGATGGCAGACCGGTTACGGACGGGCATCGACGTGCTCGACCGGAAGCTGGAGGGCGGCATCCCGGAGGGGAGCCTGGTCGCGCTCACCGCCGACCCCGCCAGCCAGGCCGAGCTGTTTCTCTACGAACTCACTGCGACCCGCGGGACGCTGTACCTCTCGATGGACCGGACCAGCGAGGCCGTCGCCGACGCCATCGACCGGGCACCGACCCGGACCGGCGACCCGACCGTCCGCGACGTCGGCGGCGACGCGCCGCTCGACAACGCCACCAAGCTCGTCTCGGCACTCCCGGAGTCCTCGAACCTCATCGTCGACCCCGTTGACGTCCTGGAGCGCCAGGATGGGCCCCGGTACCGCAACTTCCTCAACGAGCTCCAGAACCACATCTACAACACCAACAGCGTCGCCGTGCTGCACTGCCTCGACGGCGAGGCCGTCCCCGGGCTCCGGGACACCACCGAGCACATGGCCGACGTCATCTTCGACATGGACACCGAGGCCAACGGCGACCGCATCGAGAACCGCCTCGCCGTGCCGAAGTTCCGCGGCGGCCGGGCCCTGAGCGACATCATCAAGCTGGAGCTGGCCGAGTCGGTGTCCATCGACACGAGCCGGGACATCGCCTGAACCGGCGTCGGGACGGGCGGCTACTCGCCCTCGCCCTCGATCTCCTCGACGATCTCGTCGGCGTCGATGTCGGCGTCCTCGAGGGCCTCCTCGATGTCCTCGTCGCCGGCGCCGCCCATGCCGCCCATGCCACCCATCATGCCGGGCATCCCCATGCCGCCCGAGCCGTCGAGCACCTCCTGGACGACGATGCGGTCGACGCCGGTCTTGTCGATGATCTCCTGGGCGATCTGCTGCTTCTGGAACATCCACTGCTGGTTCATCGACAGCTGGGGCGTCGACTCGACGTACAGCGAGGTCTTCTCGACCGTCTCGACGTGGGTCTCGGGCTCGGGCTCCTCGCCCTCCTCGAGCTCCTCGTCGTCGGGGTACTCCACACGCTCCTCCTCGACCTCCTCGACCTCGACGTGCATCTCCAGGTCCACGTCGAGGAACATCGAGAACAGGCCCTCGGCCTGCTCGAGCTGGTCGGTGACCGCCTCGAGCACCTCGTAGTCGTACTCGATGTCCTCGCCGGCCAGCGGGTGGTTGAAGTCCACCCGGGCGCGCCCGCCGACGATGGTCTCCAGGTAGCCCTGCTCGCCGTCGACGGTGACCTGGGCCCCGGGGTAGCGGTCGTCCTCGGGGATCTTGTCGGCGCTGACGGTCCGGACCTCCTCGTCGTCGTACAGGCCGAACGCCTGCTCGGCGGGGACGGTGACCGAGCCGGTGTCGCCGACCTCGCCGCCGACGATGGCCTCCTCGACCGCCTCGAACAGGTGGCCGGCGCCGAGCACGATGACCCGGGGGGCGAACTCGCCCTCGTCGGCGACGCCCTCCTCCTCGGCGACCTCCGGGTCGGTTGTGTCGACCAGCTGGCCCTCCTCGGCGGTCCGGGCGGTGTAGTCGATGCGGACGAAGTCGCCGTCCTGGAAGCCGGCGGCCTCCTCGTCGGCCTCTTCGGTGGACGCCGTCTCCGCGCTCTCGACCGGTTCCTCCTCGACGTCCTGGTCCGCTACCTCCTCGGTCTCGGCCGCCTCGGCCTCGACGTCGTCGGATTCGTCGCTCATACCGGACCGTCAGTCGTCGCACTCTTAACAATCACGTTTCCCGGGCGACAGCCCTTAGCCACCGGCCCGCCGAGCCCCGGCCATGTACGAGGTCGAGCTCAAGGTCCCCGCCGACCTGGCGGCGGTCCGGGCCTCGCTCGCCGAGCGCGACGCGACCGCCCTGGGGACCGTCGAGCAGGTCGACACCTACCTCGACGCCCCCCACCGGGACTTCGGGGAGACCGACGAGGCCCTCCGGGTGCGCCGCGAGCGCAGCGCGGAGGGCACCGAGGCGCGCGTGACCTACAAGGGGCCGCTCGTCGAGGCCGCCTCCAAGACCCGCGAGGAGGTCGAGACCGGCGTCGCGTCGGCCGACGAGGCGGAGGCGGTGTTCGCCGCGCTGGGGTTCGAGCCCGTCGCGACGGTCGAGAAGCGCCGCGAGCGCTTCGAACTCGACGGCTACACCCTCGCCCTCGACGAGGTGGCCGGCGTCGGCGAGTTCCTGGAGGTCGAGACCCACGCCGAGTCGGTGGCCCCGGCCAGGGAGGGCGCCCGCGAGCTGCTGGCCGAGCTCGGCATCGACCCCGACGACCACGTGCGGACCTCCTACCTCGCGATGGTGCTTGCGGGCGACGGCGACGTGGAATCATGACCAGAGGTTATCGGAAGCGGCGGAAAAGTTTCCGTAAGTTATAGGACCGGCCACCGGGAACCGGGGGGTGATGACCGAGCGGAACATCCGCGTCGAGCCGGTGGCCGGCCTCGCGGTCGAGGACCAGGCGGTCGAGATCGTCGAGCGGAAGGGCCTCGGTCACCCCGACTCCATCTGCGACGGGGTCGCCGAGAGCGTCTCCCGGGCGCTGGCCGCCGAGTACATCGAGCGGTTCGGCACGGTGCTGCACTACAACACCGACGAGACCCAGCTCGTCGCCGGGTCGGCGACACCGGCGTTCGACGGCGGCGAGGTCACCGAGCCCATCTACATGCTCATCACCGGCCGGGCAACCAAGTCCTACGACGGCCGTCGGTTCCCAGCCGAGACGGTGGCCCTGCGGGCAGCCCGGTCGTACCTGACCGAGAACTTCCCGGAGCTGGACTACGGGGCCGACGTGGTCGTCGACGTCACCCTCGGCGAGGGCAGCGGCGACCTCCAGGAGGTGTTCGGCGACGAGGGGCGGCCCGTCCCGATGGCCAACGACACCTCCTTCGGCGTGGGCCACGCGCCGCTGACCGAGACCGAGCGCATCGTGCTGGATGCCGAGCAGCGGCTCAACGGCGAGTACGCCGCCGACAACCCGGAGCTCGGCCCGGACGTGAAGGTCATGGGCAAGCGGGAGGGCGACGAGATCGAGGTCACCGTGGCGGCGGCCATCGTCGACTCGCACGTGAGCGACCTCGACGACTACGACGCCGCCGTGCGGTCGGTCCGGGAGTTCGTCCGGGAGATCGCCGCGAGCCACACGGACCGGGAGGTCACGGTCCACGTCAACACCGCCGACGACTACGAGGAGGGCGCCATCTACCTCACCACCACCGGCACCTCCGCCGAGCAGGGCGACGACGGCTCGGTCGGCCGGGGCAACCGCGCCAACGGGCTCATCACCCCCAACCGGTCGATGAGCATGGAGGCCACCTCGGGGAAGAACCCCGTCAACCACGTCGGGAAGATCTACAACCTGCTCTCGACGGAGATCGCCGAGCGCATCGTCGCCGAGGTCGACGGCATCCGCGAGGTCCGCGTCCGGCTGCTGAGCCAGATCGGCGAGCGCATCGACCAGCCCCACGTCGCCGACGCGTCGCTCGCGACCGAGCAGGGCGTCGCCGTCTCGGACGTCTCCAGCGAGGTCGAGGCCATCGTCGACCGCGAACTGGCCGACGTGACGGGCATCACCGACCGCGTCATCGAGGGCGACCTGGCGACGTTCTGACTGACCGAGTCGGAGCCACCGACCGATACCGGGTCGATCTCGAAGACGCGACCCGGCGGGTTTTACAAGGGGGCGCGGCGACGCCGTGTCCATGAGCATCGGCGAGCAGGTCGACGACTGGACGAACGTCCTCTACGAGCAACCCGGCGTCACGGGCGTCCTCCTCGGCATCGTCCCCCACGTCGCCGACGAGTTCATCACGCTCCAGCTGGGGTTCGTCGGCGTCCTCCTGTTCACCTTCGGGACGGTCGCGGGCATCTGGAGCGACGACTGGTGGGCCCCGGCCGGTCGGGCGCTGTCGGTGGCCGGCGCGTTCATCCTGCTGGTTCAGGCCGTCACGGAGCTGGTCTGAGGAGCGAAACCGCTTTCCGGCGGCCGGCCCGGGATTCGACCATGACGCGGGTCTGTCTCCTCGGGAAGGACGACGTCGACCTGCGCTACGAGCTGGTCTCCCGGGAGACCGCCCGCGAGGCCCTGGCGACCTACGACCTCGCCGAGCCCTACGCCAACGCCGTCGCCCTCGAGACCATCAGCCTGGGGGCGGCGACGGCGCTGTGCAACGACCTGAACTGGTACCTGGTGCGGTTCGTCGACGAGGTGCTGGTGTTCGACGCCTCCGTCAGCGACGAGGAGTGGCTCTCGCGGGACCTCGCCGAGCGGATCCGCCACGACGAGGTCGCCCCCGAGGACACCGGCCGGTACCTGAAGGTGTACGGCGTGGCCCGCGGGGACGAGGAGGAGACCGACCTCGAGCGCCTGGTCGAGCCGATGTTCGTGACCAGGACGGGGCCCGAACTCCCGGCCTACGACCTCCGGGACGTCGAGGACACACTGGTCGTGCGCATTACCGGCGAGGAGTTCGGCGCCTGAGCGGCGTCAGTCGAACAGCCCGGTGGACATGTACCGCTCGCCGGAGTCCCAGAACACGGTGACGACGAGCGGACAGTCCGCGTCGGGTGCGGCCGGCTCGGCGTCGGACAGGGGGTTGGCGGCTGCGTCGGGGCCGGGGCAGTCACAGTCCGGGTCGGCGAGCCGGCCGGCGACGCGTCGGGCCGCGAGGGAGGAGGCCCCGGAGGACTGGCCGACCAGCAGCCCCTCCTCGCGGGCCAGCCGGCGACACTCGGCCTCGGCGTCGGCGAGCGTCACCGTCTCCACGCCGTCGAGCAGGTCACGGTCGAGGTTGGGCGAGACGAACCCGGGACCCATCCCCTGGAAGGCGTCCTCGCCGTCGCCCGGCTCGACGGCGCCCGAGAGGACGGCGTTGGCGTCGGGCTCGACGGCCACGACGTCGACGTCGGGGAACGCCTCGCGGAGCCGCCGGCCGACGCCGGATACCGTGCCCCCCGTGCCGACGCCGGCGACCAGCGCGTCGACGGTCCGGTCGCCGACCTGCTCGATGAGCTCGGCGGCCGTCGTCTCGTAGTGGGCGTCGGGGTTGGCGGGGTTCTCGAACTGCCGGAGCTGGACGGCGCCGCCGGCCTCGAGCTCGTCGGCGCGGTCGCGGGCGTCGGTGACGTCGCCCTCGACGAGCTCGACGTCGGCGCCGTAGGCGGCCATGAGCCGCCGGCGCTCCTCGGACTTCGAGGCGGGCATGACGACGGTGACGTCGTAGCCCTTGGCGGCGCCGACCGTCGCCAGGCCGATGCCGGTGTTGCCCGAGGAGGGCTCGACCAGCCGGTCGCCGGGCTCGAGCCGGCCCTCCCGCTCGGCCCGCTCGACCATCGCCAGCGCCGGGCGGTCCTTCGCGGAGCCGCCGGGGTTGGCCGACTCCACCTTGGCGGCGACCAGCGCCCCCGGCGGCGCGGTCACCTGCACCAGCGGCGACCCGATCGTCCCCAGCACGCTGCGATCCATCGTCGGCCCGTACCCGCCCGACGCCTAAACCCCCTCGGGTCACCGGCAGGCGATGCCTTTTGTCGCCGGGGCCCGTGGTCCGCCCGTGCTCGGCGAGACCTACGCCGCCGCGCTCCAGCACGACCGGTTCGACCCCGGCGGCGCGACGCTGGTCGGCGTCGTCCGGCGGCCGATGGGATGGTTCAGCGCTATCGTCGACGAGAACCGCCGGGCGCTGGGGCCGCCGGAGGAACTGCTGTCCGAGACGAAGGCCCGCAGCGAGGCGCTGGCCGACGCCGGCCGTGGCGAGGTCGCGGCCCTTGAGGCGGCCTGGCGCGACACCGACTTCGCGGCCCGGTACCGCGAGCACCTGCGCGACGGCGCCGCCGCCGACGCGCTGTCCGACCTCGTCGACCGGGCCCGCGGCGGCGAAGACCTCGTGCTGGTCTGCTACGAGGCCGACGACAAGCCCTGCCACCGCCACCTCCTGCTCGCCGAACTCCGCGACCGCGTCGAGCAGGACCGTTAAGCCCCCCGAGCGGCAAGCACGGCCATGAGCGAGACGGACCTGGAGACGATGCGGCCGAACCCGGTGTGGACGGAGGCGGGCTACGAGGACGCGGTCGGGACCTTCGAGCGCCTGGCCGACGAGCTCGTGGTGAAGGTCTGGTGTGGCGACTGGTGCTCGGACTGCCGCGCTCAGCTCCCGGACTTCGCGGCGGCGCTCGACGCCGCCGGGGTGCCCGCGGAGCGCGTCCAGCAGTACCCCGTCGAGAAGGCCGACGACGGCTCGAAGGTCGGGCCGGGCGTCGAGGACTACGGCGTGACGCTGATCCCGACGGTCGTGGTCGAGCGCGTGGCGCGGGGTGGCCCGGACGCCGCCAGCGGGACGGCGAGCGCCCCGGAGGCCGACGGCGAGCCGGTCGCCCGGTTCGAGGAGTCCGCCGACGTCCCGATGGTCGTCGCGCTCGCGCGCCAGCTCGAGGACGCGGCGTAGGTCCCCTATCCCGGGTCCGGGGCGAGGTCCGCCGCCCACGACAGCGCCGCGTCGAGGTCGGTCTGCGGGGGCGAGCAGGTGAACGACCGGCAGGCGTACACCGTGGGGGCGTCGTCGACCCGGTCGCGGTCGGCCCACAGCGGCGGTGGCTCGGCGAGGCCGAGCCGGTCGAGCCAGCCGGCCAGCGCGTCCTCGCCGGGCGGTCGGACCGACAGCAGCCGCGCGGGCAGGTAGCTCGCGCCGAGTCGGTCGCGCCAGGCGTCGGGCAGGCCGTCGGTGACCACCGTCAGCTCCAGGTGGCCCGTCGCCAGCGTGTCGGCGGCCAGCACCAGCGAGGCGTGCTGGAGCGGGTCGGCCTCCAGCCGGCTCGCGTGGGTCTCGACGACGGCCTCGGCGGCCTCTGCGAGCCCGGCCTCGGGGGCGACGTGGTCGAGCGCGAGGAGCACCTCGGCGGCCACGCCCGCCGAGGCGGGCGTCGACTGGTCGGTGACCTCCTGGGGGCGGGCGACCAGCTCCTCACCCCCCTCGGGGGTGAAGTACAGCGTCCCCGCGTCGGCGTCGTAGAACGCCTCGCGGACGGTCCGGGCGAGGGAAAGCGCGAACGCGAGGTGCTCGACGTCGCCCGTCGCCTCGTAGCAGGCCAGGGCGCCGCGGGCGCAGAACGCGTAGTCCTCGAGGTAGCCCTCCCCCGCCACGTCGCCGTCCTTGTACCGGCGGGCCAGCCGCTCGCCGTCCCAGAGGTGCTCGCGGACGAACCCCAGCGCGTCGGCGGCGGTCGCCGCGTGATCCTCGTCGAGCACGAGGCCGGCCTCGGCGAACGCCGCCGCCATCAGCCCGTTCCAGGCAGCGATGACCTTCTCGTCGCGGCGGGGCCGGGGGCGCTGTTCGCGGTGGGCCAGCGCCTGCTCGCGGGCGCGGTCGAGCCGCTCTTCGACCGCCTCGTCGGCGAGGTCGTGCTCTGCGGCGAGTTCGGCCACCGACGCCGACAGGGTCAGGACGGTGTCGCCCTCGAAGTTGCCGGCCGGCGTGACGCCGTACCGGTCGGCGAACAGCGCGGCGTCGCCCCCGTCGTCGACCGCGGCCTCGACCGCCTCCGGGGTCCAGACGTAGTACGCGCCCTCGACCTGCTCGCCGGAGCCGTCGGCGCTGCGGGCGTCCAGCGTCGCGAAGAAGCCGCCGTCGGGGTGGGTCAGCTCGCGCTCGACGAACGAGAGCGTCTCCTCGGCGACGCGGGCGTAGCGGTCGTCGCCGGTGACCTGGTGGCCGGCGAGGTAGGCCCGGACCAGCTCGGCCTGGTCGTACAGCATCTTCTCGAAGTGGGGGACCGCCCACTCCCGGTCGGTGGCGTACCGGTGGAACCCGCCGCCGAGGTGGTCGTACATCCCGCCGTCGGCCATCGCGTCCAGCGTCTCGACGGCCACCTCGCGGTAGGCCTCGCGGGGCGAGCCGGCGGCCCGCGTCCGGTGGTCGGCCCGCAGGAGCACGTGGAGCCGGCCCGGGTGCGGGAACTTCGGGCCCGTCCCCCAGCCGCCGTGCTCCCGGTCGGCGCCGCGGACCGCGGCGTCGGCGGCGGTGGCCAGGAACCGCTCGTCCGGGGGCTCGCCCGCCTCGGGCGGCTCCTCGATCTCGCCGGCGACGGCGGCGGTCCACTGGTCGGCCCGGTGCTCCATCTCCGCGCGGTCCTCGGGGTCGGCCCACGACTCCGCGATGTTCCGGAGCAGTTGGGCGAACCCCGGCATGCCGCGCTTCGGTTCCCGGGGGAAGTACGTGCCCACGTGGAACGGCTCGCCCTCGGGCGTCAGCCACACCGACAGCGGCCAGCCGCCACGGCCGCTGGTGAGCTGGGCGACTGTCTGGTAGACGGCGTCGAGGTCCGGGCGCTCCTCGCGGTCGACCTTGACGGGGACGAAGTGGTCGTTGAGGAGCTCGGCGACCGTCTCGTCCTCGAAGCTCTCCTCCTCCATGACGTGACACCAGTGACAGGCCGAGTAGCCGACCGAGAGGAAGACGGGGACGTCGCGCTCGTGGGCCTCGGCGAGCGCCTCGTCGTCCCAGGGCTGCCAGTGGACCGGGTTGTCGGCGTGCTGGCGGAGGTACGGCGAGGCCTCCTCGTCCAGCCGGTTGCGATCAGGCATCGGTGGGGGTTGGGCCGGCGCGCAGGTAAAGGCCCGTTCTCGGCGGTGGATGGTGCTCGAAGGATCCGAGGTGCTGGGTAGTGAACGAGCTGGACCGCACCCACCGCCCGGAACGTCCCGCCCGCAACGGTTGGTCCACCGGCAGCGGTTCTGCGGTTGGTCAGCCGGTCCGGGCGGGCTTTCCTGGCGGTATCGGTGGGTCAAGTGCGAGGAGCGGTCTGCGGTGACCCCCTGCTCAAGCCAGGGGTATGGACGGTGCGGGACCGACACCAGTCTGGCATCGACCCCACACCGGCAACCCACGAACGTGCACACCACGGGACCACACCGATAGCAACCTTTACAGCCACGTCACCACCCCAGTCGCGCATGAGCGAGACGGAGCGCGTCCTGCTGGTCGGTGGCGGCGGGCGCGAACACGCCATCGCCCGGGCCGTCGACGACGCCGGCGCCGACCTGTACGCCTGCGCGAGCAACCGCAACCCCGGCATCGCGGCCCTGGCGGCCGGGTTCGAGCAGCTCGAGGAGACCGACCCCGAGGCCGTGGTCGCGTTCGCCGACGAGGTCGACGCCACCGTGGCCGTCGTCGGCCCCGAGACGCCGCTGGCCGCCGGGGTCAGCGACGCGCTGGACGACCACGGCGTCTACGCGTTCGCGCCGCGGCAGGCCGAGGCCCGCATCGAGACCGACAAGGCGTTCCAGCGGCGGTTCATGCGCGAGCACGACATCCCCGGCTGTCCGGAGTTCGCGACGTTCGAGGACAGCGCGGCTGCCGCCGACTACGTCGCCGACCACGACGGCGACGTGGCCGTCAAGCCCAGGGGGCTCACCGGCGGCAAGGGCGTCCGGGTCACGGGCGACCAGCTCACCACCGCCGAGGCCGTCGACTACGTCCGGGACAGCGAGTACGAGGAGTGGGTGGTCGAGGAGCGCCTCGTGGGCGAGGAGTTCACCGTCCAGGCGTTCGTCGCCGACGGCGAGGTCCGCGTCTCGCCGGCCATCCAGGACCACAAGCGCGCCTACGAGGGCGACGAGGGGCCCAACACCGGTGGGATGGGGAGCTAC
>CAYWNQ010000007.1:0-25737 GCA_964459695.1 uncultured Halobacteriales archaeon
GCGTTCATCATCTCGACGGGCATCGCCGTCGCGGGCCTCTCGTGGTACGGCGTGCGCCAGCGGCTCACCTGGGCCTGGACGACGGCGATCGTCAGCGCCGTCGTGGGGCTGGCGCTCGCGCTACCGATGCACTGGACGGCAGAGGCGTTCACGCACGACTGGGTGACCCACCTGGGACCGATCTACCTCGCGACGCTCATCTTCGTCGTCGGGGTCGTACTGTCGTACCGGGGCGTCCGGGCGACGTAGCCGACTGTGTCGATTTTCTCGTTCCCATGATTTCGACGTCGTTCGTCGTACTGCATGCGGGCCAGAGCGTTACCCTGGTCGAGTACCTGCTTCGCGTCCTCGTCTACCTGCTATGGTTCGCCGGGATCGGCGTAGCCTTCTTCTGGGGCTTCCGGGTGATCGGAATCGTCCGTTCGGGGCTCCACGCCCGGGAGAGAGGCAACGACAGTGGCCCGTGAACCGCCGTCCGCCACGCCCCGATCACCGGCGAGCCCGCTCCTGGAGGACCGAACGCCGGGCCGGACGTGCAGGAACCAGCCAGTCCACGCTTCCCGGGCCGTGACGTTCTCCGAACGACGCGCATCGTCCGCCCGCCGGTGTCATCCGCTGGCACCCCTGATGCTGGTGTGCTACCGCGGCGATCGCCCGACAGAGGGCGCTGGAGGCCGGGTCCCCTCGGCGCCGGACACTCGCTCGGGTGGCCGCGGTCGTGTGCTACCACCTCGTCGAGTGGACGGAGCTGCGACTGTCGCCCGGGCATCTGTTCGGGGCACCGGGGTGGCTGCAGTCCTCGTCGGACTGTCCGGGTAGGAGCCAGGAGTTGTAGACCCGAGTCCCCGGCTCCGCCCGCGCGAGCGTTTCCGTCGCCGGGGTCGGCGTGTGCGGGTGCGCCGTGACGGCCGTGGCGTTCGCGGCTGCCGTGGATGGGGGGACAGGTCGGGCGGCGTCGATCCCCGGAGTTCGGCGTCGGTTTTACCAGCCACCCCATATCGTGTGCTGAACATCTCCCTAAACGGCGGGTTTGATACGGGTTCACAACCAACGTGACACTGGAGAAGTGGTGACCGCGGCCCCGAACGCAGCCATGGTACCCATTGTCCGCCACTTCTCCGACGCCATCTGTCTGGCCCGCTGACGCCGAACACCGGTCGCGGTACGTCCCACACGGGATGGACGCCGATGCTGATGCTCGGTGGGGGCGAGACGGCCCCGTCCCCAGGGAGCGACCGGAGCCCACGCCGACGCAATCCCGACCCGCCGCATCGCCATCGGCGACGTCCTCGTCGAACCGGAACTCCCGGCTGGGCGTCCGTGTCCACCGGCCCGGCTACTGCCAGACCGTCACAAGGCCGTCCGGAGACCGATCGCGAACGGTCCCCGCAGTCGAGCCGAACAGGAACTGCCGGAGCCGGCGCCGTCGCGGGGCGCCGACGACGGTCACGCCGTAGTACTGGGACTGCTCGATTATCGCCTCCGGTACGTCGGGGGCCTCCAGCGTCCACGTGTCCACGGCGTCGAGGTCGGCGAGGCGAGCGCTGGCCGCTGACAGGCACTCCTCGGCGTGCTCGTGGCCGTCCGGGTCGTCGTCGGGAACGACGTGGAGCAGGTCGACCCACGCGCCGTGGGCACGCGCGATGGCCCCGGCAACGTCGGTCGCGGCGGCCGAATGTGGCCCGCCCGCGACGGGGACGAGAACGGAGCTCACCGTCTCCGGAAGCGGTCCCGCGGGTACCGCGACCGAACAGTCGGTGCCGGCCAGAAGCGTCTCAAGCGGCGTCCGCGTGAGCGGCGACAGGCGCGAGTCGTCCCACGCCCGGGGGAGGACGACGGTGTCCGCGCCGTACGTGTCCGCCGCGTCGACGAGGATGGACGACGGTCGGTGACCGACGTACACCGTCCCGGTGACCGAGAGCGACGGCGCCGCCGCCCGGACCCGGT
This sequence comes from uncultured Halobacteriales archaeon, assembly GCA_964459695.1. Taxonomy (GTDB): domain Archaea; phylum Halobacteriota; class Halobacteria; order Halobacteriales; family Haloarculaceae; genus CAYWNQ01. The sequence goes on from CAYWNQ010000007.1 coordinate 1,948, forward strand.
CGAGGACGCGTCTCGTCTCGGTCCGATGCGCCGCGAGGAGATGCTCCGGGAGCCTGAGCGGCGTCAGTCTGGGCACTGAGACCACGTTCGGAACCACCAGGTCGGCGTCCGCTCCCGCGGCGACGGTTCGGCCGATCTCCAGGACGGCTCCGGGGACGTCGCCCTCGTCGAGCGGGAGCAGTACGGACCCCTCGGGGTCCGTCTCTTCGGGGGGACTGCCGTCGACGACTGACGTGGACCCCGAGGGCGTACCTGCGTCGCTCATTGCCACCCCATCCGACGTGATTCGATAAATAACTATCGGGTTCTTGCTGAACCGATAGATTCAGCCCGAAATATTTTTTATTCGTTTTACAGGCTGCCACCGGTGGGACGGTGGACCGCCGCGACCAGGCGACCCCCTGGACGCGACACGACGCCGGACGGCGGGCACGGACGCCAGCCGATACACGAAAGTGATTGGGGAATCGATAGCCTCCCATAAGTATGGACCTTCGCATCGATGAGACCGACGAGCGGATCCTCTACCACCTCGCCCGCGAGGCCCGACACACGTCCGCGCCGGACATCGCCGACGAGCTCGAGGTGTCCGCACCGACGGTCCGGAACCGCATCCGCCGGCTCGAAGACTCGAACGTGATCGAGGGCTACCACGCCCACGTCGACTACGAGCGGGTCGACGGTCGGCTGCGGAACCTGTTCGTCTGCTCCAGCCCCTCCGCCGACCGGTCGCGGTTCGCGCGGCGGGTCCTCGGCGTGTCGGGCGTCGTCAACGTCCGGGAGGTGATGACCGGACACGGGGACCTGCACGTCATCGCGGTGGGGACGGATACGGACGACATCTCGCGGATCGGCCGGGACATCAAGGCACTCGGCGTCGAGATCGAGGACGAGGACCTCATCCACCGGGAGTTCTTCGCCCCGTACCACCCGTTCGGCCCCGAGGGGACCGACCGGGCCTCCGCCGTGACCAGCGTCGCCGACCTCGCCGGCGACGCGGACGTAGTCGAGATCGGGGTGACCGACGACGCGCCCATCGCCGGAAGGACCATCCAGGAGGCCAGCGAAGACGGCCTCATCGACAGCGACCTCCTCGTCATCTCCATCGAGCGGGACGAGCAAACGATCACGCCACGGGGAGAGACGACGATGCGACCGGGAGACCGCCTCACGATTCTCTCGCGGACGGAGCTCGCGGACGAGTCGCTCGACGCGCTGACCGGATAGTTCCGTACCGTCCGCCGGGACGCAGCCGACGTCCGGACACCTGCGCGCGCCGCGTCACTGCGACGGGGTGCGAGGACTGTCCGTCGCGACCCCCGATCAGAGGGGTCGCGGCGAACCCCCCGGCGGCCTACGTCAGACCGACGCCCTCGGCCAGCAGCTCGTGGGACCGGAGCGCGTCGTCGTGGTCGGCGTGGACGTGCTGGACCATCACCTCGTCGACGCCGACGCGGTCGGCGAGCTGGTCGAGCAGCCCGGCCAGCGTCGCCGGGCTTCCGGAGATCGCTCGCGGCCACTCGCCGGCGTCGAGCCGCGCGGGCGTCGGGTCGGGGACCCCGCCGAGTTCGTCGATGGCCTCCTCGATGGAGGGGCGCGTTCCGACGACGCCGCGCTCCATCCGCTCGTAGGTCGCCTCGGCGACCGCACGACGCCGGGCCGCCGTCTCGTCGGACGCCGCACAGACCGCGTTCACGGCGAGGATCCCCCGCGGCTCGTCGACGCCGCCCGCCAGACCCGACGGCGAGAAGGCCTCGCGATACCGGTCGAACGAGGGGACGGCGAACTGCGGCCGGATGAACGCCGCGAAGCAGTACGGGAGCCCGAGTTCGGCGGCGATCGACGCGCTGGAGGGACTCGACCCGAGCACCCACGCCTCCGGGACCGCCTCGCCCGACCGGGGGAGGGCCAGGTCGCTGTAGGGGTGGTCGGCCGGGAAGTCGCCGTGGAGGTGGCTGACGACGGCCTCGATCTTCTCGGCGTGGTCCTCGTCGGGGTTCCGGACGTGCCGGTCCGTGCCGAGCGCACGGTCGGCGGCAGGCGAGCCGTTGGCCCGACCCAGCCCCGCGTCGATGCGCCCCGGCGCGAGCGCGTCGAGGACGCCGAACTGTTCGGCGACCTTGAAGGGGCTGTAGTGGTTGAGCAGCACCGCCCCCGAGCCCAGGCGGATCGACTCCGTCCGCGTGGCGAGGTGGCCGAGCAGCACCTCTGGTGCCGTCCCGGCGATGGTGTCGGCCATGCCGTGGTGCTCGGCCACCCAGAACCGGGTGTAGCCCAGCTGCTCGGCCTGGCGGGCGGTCGCGACCGTGTTCGCGTAGGCGTCACTCGCGGTCCCGTCGGCGGGCACCGGCGAGAGGTCGACGGCGGAGAGCTCCATTCGTCCGGGCTGGGGGACTGCGGGGATTAACGGTTCGGGTATCCGGCGCCCCACCGGGGCACTCGCGACGCGGGGCGCTCAGTACTGCTGCTCGATGTCGGGCTCGCCCCCGAGCCGCGCGTTCAGCCGGCGCGTCACGGCGTCGAAGACCACCACGAGCGGATAGAGGACCCGCTCGACGACCCGGAGCGGCCCGGCCACCCGCGGCGCCCACTGCTCGGCGTTGCCCAGGCCGTAGGACTTCGGGACGATCTCGCCGAAGACCAGCACGACGACGCTCACGACCACCGTCGCAACGGTGACCGCGATCCCGGCGGGCAGGTATTCGAGGGCCAGCACCGTCGAGATGCTGGCGATCGCCACGTTGACGACGTTGTTGCCCACGAGGATGGTGACCAGCAACCGGTGGGGATCGCTCCGGAGCTCGCGGAGGCTGTCACTCGAGGCCGGCTGGGCGTCGAGCCACGCATCCGGGAGTGTGAAGATGGCCGTCTCGCTGCTCGAGAAGAAGGCGCTCAGGGCCAGGAGGACCAGGAGGCCGACGAGTGCGACTGCGGTGACGCCGAGTGCCATGGGCGACGTTCACGCGCCGTCGGGAAAGTATCCAGCCACGACACCGGGTCGTCCCGAAACCGGGACGGACCCGAATGCCGGGCGACCGAATCCGCGAGACGTCGGTTCGACGTGTCGGTACCCACGCCCGGAGCCGGAGCCGCCGCCAGTCCCGGCCCCACGCCGGTCTCGGAGTCAGAGGAGCTCGCCGAGGAGGTTCCGCTCGGCCCGCTGGAGGTGCTCGTTGACGGTCGAGGAGTCCAGCCCCAGCTCGGCGGCCACCTCGTCGGCGGCGACCGCCTTCGGCACCTCGTAGTAGCCCATCTCCCAGGCGGTCTCGACGACCTCGCGCTGGCGGGCCGTCAGGTCCTCGAGCGGGTGGTCCGGTCCCTGGTACGCGCCGATGCGCCGGAGGGTCGGGGAGACGTCTGCCTCCTCGTACCCGCCGAGCTGCCCGGAGATCGCCTCGTGGGGGCCGACGAGCGACAGCGTCGCGCCACCGTCGTCCACGTCGGGATCACACGTCCCGACGAGGTCAGCGGCGGTGTCGGCGAGCGACCGCGGGAGTGCGGGGGCGGTGAACGAGATGACGTAGACGTGCGAATCGGGCCGGTCGGCCACGTGGGTCCAGCGGTCGACGTACCGCAGGTCCGCGAGCGCGGCCTCGTCACACGGCCTCCGTGTGGTGACCTGGACCACGGCGCCGTGGCCACGACAGGCCAGCTCCTCGAAGGCGAGGAGGTCGGCGTCCCGGACCAGCGAGAAGAGCTCCCCGATCCCCATCTCCTCGATCTCGCCGTCGGTGACGTCGACCTCGGCCTCGCGCATACCGTCCCGGTAGCGTGCGAGGTGACTACAACCTTGTGCCCAGTATACTGGGGAGGTCAGTCGTCGTCCGCGCTGGCCGCGGTCGGGGCTGCCCGGTCGCCGCCCGTCCACGATCCGGCGCCGACGGTGCGGGCCCACACGACCAGCAGGCTCGGGAGCACCAGCACGCTGGCGAGGAACGCGTAGCCGATCATGATGGCCGTGATGGTGCCGAACTGCCGGAGGACCGGGAAGAACCCGAACGCGAGGATGCCGAACCCGATGGCCGTGGTCACCGCGCTCCCCAGGAGCGCCGAGCCGGTGCCGGTCGCCGCCCTCGTGATGGCCGACTCGACGCTCGCCGCACGGTCGAGTTCCGCCCGGAAGCGCTCGCCGAGGTGGATGCTGTAGTCGATGCCGATGCCGACGGTGATGGAGGCGACGATGGTGGTCAGGACGCTCAGCGGGTAGCCCAGGACGTACATCGTCCCGACGACCCAGCTGACGACCAGCAGCACCGGGACCAGCGTGACCACGCCCAGCGTGGCGCTGCCGTGGACGAGCCGGTAGATGGCCGACAGCAGCGCCAGCACGACCACGAGCGTGACGAGGAGGCTCGTCAGGAGCGTCCCCAGGAGGTGGTCCTGGATCAGCTGGTTGACGACCGGCCGGCCGGTGGCCGTCACCCGCCGGCCGTCGCCCTCGAGCACGCCGGCGACCTCCTCCATCGCCGAGACCGTGGCCTCGCCGGACGCCTCGGCGTTGACCGACACGGCCATTCGGGCGGCGACGTAGTCGCCATCCGCGACGTGAAGGACGCTGCTCGCCTGCTCCGGGGCGACGTCGAACAGCCGGTCGTACAGGGCGGTGAGGTTGCCGTCCGGGCGACCGTCGCCGTCGGCGTCGGCGGCGCGGTAGGCCCGGCCGAACCGGTCGTTCCGGGCCGCGACCCGCTGCATGACCGTCACTGGACTCCTCGTCCGGGCCCGGCCGTCCGCCAGGGCCACGGTGACCGACGCGTTCGTCGCGACGGCGCCGGCCCGATCGAGGTCGGCCAGCAGCGCCGGGTCGGTCACGTTCCCCTCGACGAGCAGCTCCACCTGCGAGCCCTGCCGGACGAAGTGCTCGTTGACGTACCGGAGGTCCTCGCGGATGCTGTACTCGGCCGGCCGCACGCCAGCCGGCAGGTGGTCGGTCCAGCCCGGTGCCTCCTCGACGAGGTTGTCCTCCGGGTCGAAGGAGGTGCTCACCTGTGTGGCGCCGGCGGTCGTCAGCAGCGTCAGCACCAGCGCGAGCGCGATGACGACGGCCGGCGCCCGTTTGGCTGCGATCGCTCCCGTAGCGAGCAGGCCGGCGACGGGGCCGTCACCGGTCCCGAACGGCTCGTGGTCGCGGTCGATGCCGACCCGCCGGGCCAGCGCGTCGAGTTCGGTCTTGAGCGGCGGCAGGACGAGCCCGAAGACGACCAGCGCACCGACGATACCGATCGCCGAGATGAGACCGAGCTCCTGGATGGGCGCGACGGGACTGGCGAGGTTCGAGAGGAAGCCGACGACCGTGGTGACCGTCACCCACACCAGGGCGACGCCGACCCCTGCCAGCGCGGTCCGCATCGCCTCGGCCGGTGACGTGCCACCCCGCGCACGGCGCTCGCGATACCGCATGAAGACGTGGATGCCGTAGTCGATAGAGAGCCCGACGAGCAGGACCGGGACGGCGATCAGCACGGGGTTGAACGCAATGGCACTCCAGCCCAGCCACCCGAACGTCCAGACCTGGACGAGGACGATGCCGAGCAGGCTCACGAGCACGTCGAGCAGGTCCCGGTAGACGACCGCGAGCGTCACGAGGACGAACAGCAGGGACAGCGGCCCCAGCAGCGACAGGGTGTCCTGGCGCGACTGGCGCTGCTCTGCCGTGACGATGCCGTTGCCGACCGTGATGGCCGTCTCCCCGTGGTGCTCGACGGCCAGTGCCTGGACCGCCCGCTGGGCGGCGACGACGTCGTCGGGGGCGTTCGTCGTCGTGCTGACGCCCCCCGCGGTCTGGAAGACGGCGAGCATCGTGGCGTCGGCGGTGGCCGAACCCGGCTCGTAGTCGGTGGACATGAACGCCAGGGCGTCCGTCCGCTGGCCCGCCTCGTCCGCGAGGACCCGCGACGCCAGGCGGTCGAGCTCGCGCTCGCTCGTCGCCTCCAGCGCCGCGATCTGCCGGTCGAGCGTCGGCCGGGTGACGCCGGGGCGGGCCCGGCGGATCGCCGCCCGAGCGAGGACGTTCGCGACCCCGACCGTCGGCCGGCCCTCGCGGAGGGTCGGCGCGACCGTCGCGTTGGTCCGGATGGCCTGCTGCAGCTCCAGCGTCGCGACGAGCGTCCGGGTGTCCAGCACGTCCTCGTCGCGGACGACGATCTGCGCGACGGTCCGGTTGGCCGGACCGGTCGAGAAGTTCGACTCGACGTAGTCGAGTTTGTCCTCCTCCGTCGTCCCGATCTCGAACGACTGGAGGCCGTCGGCCTGCTGGAGCTGTGTCACGCCGGCGCCGACCGTCAGGAACACCACGAGGAACGCCAGGAGGGCGACCCGACGGTGCGCGACGAGTCCCGCGGCGATGCGGTCGACGGTACTCATGGGGACGGCTCCCCCTGGCCGGTCGCGGTTCCATCGACCCTGTGGGGGTCGTCGGTCCGTCCGTGGCTGCGCGCTGGGTGTGTCATCTCTCGGCCCGACGGTACGGGGCAGCCGCCAATCGGCGCTTCTCCCACGCTGCTGGGCGGATTTATGAGGCCGTCCGACGCCGGTGGGCCACCGTCCCGGCGGCCCTCAGGACGGTCGCGCCTCGATGGCGGTGAGGATGCCCATCACGGCCGACGAGGCGTCGACGATGGCGAGTGGCGACTGCTCGACGAGGCCGAGCGGGTCCTGGTTCCACCGACAGCTGTGCTTCCGGAAATGGCTGTCGGCTCGCCAGTCCTGGAACCGGGCGACGGGGCCGACGCTACTCCGCCCGTGTTCCAGCAGCAAGATCCGCCCGTCCGGCGCACAGACCCGACCCATCTCGGCGAGCGCCGCGACCGGGTCGGGGAACGTACACGTCGACAGCGAGGAGATGACGGTGTCGAAGCTGTCCGCCCGGAGGGCGAGGGCCTGTGCGTCCATCTCGGCGACGGTCGTCTCCCGGGATCGTTCGGCGAGCCGCTGGCCGGCCGGCTCGAGCATCGCCCGGCTCGCGTCGATGCCGACGTACGAGCAGTCGTCCGGCAGGTACCGGGCGTTCGTCCCGAGACCGCAGGCGACGTCCAGAACGCGGCCGGACGCGTCGCCGAACAGCCGACCCCGGTAGCGACCGAGCAGCAGCCTGTCCAGCCACTGCATCCGGTCCATCGTCTCGGCCTGCTCGCGGTAGGTCTCGCGCACGTCGGCGACCGTGTGGCGGGGGTGTCCGGCGAGCACACCAGTGTCCGTCGAGTGGGGGGCCGCATCCGTCGCGGCGTCCCGCGTCGGGCCGTCGTCGGTGTCGTCCATCGCGGGGGAGTCGGGGCCCCGACGCCGAATCAGTTCCGCCGAGTAGCCTGGGACCGTTTATGGGTCGGGGCCCGGAGCCACCAGCGCCCGGGCCACGGCCGTGGCCCCCGCCAGGGGCAGTGCGACCGTCGCCGCCGGGACGTCGTCGGCCCACGCCTCGTACGCCTCGCGTTCGGGGAAGGCTCTGACGTACGGGCAGATGGCGGCGTAGCCGTCCGCCAGCGTCGGGTCGCCGCCGGACCGCTCGTGGGCGTCACTCGCGATCCCCAGCGAGAACACGGCGTCCGGGGGCGTGACCGACAGCGCCTCGGTCCCGACCGCGCGTGCCTCGACGACCGTGCCCCCGGGGCTGACGGTGTGGACGTCGACGGGCCGGTCCTCGAGTGCCGCCAGGACGACCGCGTCGTAGAAACACCGGAAGTGGACCCGCTCGCCGTCGCCCTTCCCCCAGTGCTCGGTGTCGGCCGTAGCGTGACAGAGCTGGTCGACCTCTATGGCGCCGCCACCGGTGAGCCGGCGGATAGCCTGCACCCACTCGCCGAGCGTGTCGACCGATGCCCGGCCGACGAAGCGACCGAACGCCGTCCGCACGTCCCCGGGGAGCGTGCGGTCCAAGTCGGCGTCGCCGACACGGGACTCCGTGCCGCTACGCCCGTCCGGCGCCCGCCCGTCGCCACCGGACTCGTCAGTCCCGCCGTCCGTCGTCGTGTCGCCGTTCGTGGTGTTCATCGTCCCAGTCGTGAGACGGTGCCCTGGCGCACTCGCCCTTGCGCCCAGCGACGTGGGGAGGTTTATCCGGGCCGCCGACTGCCGGTCATAGCTGGCAGTAGCGACACGGCGGTCGCGGTCCCAGCCGAACCCGATGACGCCCCCGGACACCGACCCGACCCAGAACCGACGCGAGCCCGACGACGGTCACGCTCGCGCGACCGAGACGCCATCGACACTGTGGAACCGGCTCCGCTACGGCGCGTACGCCCCCGTCTACGACCGCCTCGCGAGGCCCTTCGAGTCGGGTCGCGAGCGAGCCATCGAGCGCGTGGATCCGGCGCCGACCGACCGGATCCTCGTCCTGGGCTGTGGGACCGGGATGGACCTCGAGCACCTGCCCGCCGACGCGTCGGTGACTGCCGTCGACGTGAGCAGCGGCATGGTCCGTCGCACCGAACGCCGGGCCGACGCGCTCGGGATGGACGTCGACGCACGCGTGGGCGACGCGCAGTCGCTTCCCTTCGGGGACGGCCAGTTCGACGTGGTCCTGTTGCATCTCGTGATCTCGGTCGTGCCGGACCCGGCCGCGCTCGTCACCGAGGCGGCGCGGGTGCTGGCTCCGGACGGTCGCATCTCGATCTACGACAAGTTCGTCCCGGAGGGGACGACACCCTCGCTGGTCCGGCGGGCGGCCAATCCACTCGCCCGCGTGCTCTTCGCGGACCTGAACCGGCGGCTCGAGCCGCTGGCGGCCGACGCCGGCCTCGCGTTCGAGCCCCGAGAGCCGTTCCTCGGCGGGCTGTACGTCGTCACGGTCGCCCGGCACGCGAGCGACGGCGGGTGAGCCCGTCTCAGGCGACGCCGCCGAGTCCGGTCTCGGACTCCTCGCGGAGACCCACGTCGAGCGAGCCGTTCAGGAGCCGGATGTACTGACCGGCGTCCCTGAGGAGCTTGTTCTCGGCCTTCCGGAGGTGTTCCTCGAACGTCGCCCGGGCGACGGTCGTCCGCTCGGCCAGGTCGCTGATGGAACACGCCCGGGGTTGCTCGTAGTAGCCGTGTTCCAGCGCGATCTGGAGGGCCGCCAGCTGGCGGTCGGTCAGCGACCCGAACAGCTGGTCGATGGGGGTGAGCAGACTGTGGGGGATCTCGGTCTGCTCGAGCCCGGTCTTGGAGACGACGTCGATCTGGCGGTCGGCATCCAGGTCGGCGTGCAGCTCCCGGATGTCCGCGGGGTCGAACGCGATCAGGCTGTACTGCTCCCAGCCGTTGGTGTGGACCGTGGGGGGCTGATAGAGGCAGTTGAACGCCTCGAAGCGCTCGACGATGGAGTTCTCGACCGGACACAGACACGCCTTCGTCACCACGTGGACCCCGGTCTCGTCCGCCGAGCGGTGGAGGATGGTGCCGAGGTGGTCGATCTCAGCGAGCAGCTCCTCCGAGGCGGCGCTCTCGGAGGTGATCTCCAGCACCTGGCAGTCGCTGAGGTACCACTCCCGGATCGTGAGGTCGGGGAACTGCTCGGAGAGGTCCCGATACGGGCACTCGTGGCGCAGCCGGAACGACGCCTGGTAGAGTCCCATATCCCAACTGTCGGACCCCTGATCGATAAGCGTGCCGGTTATAGCTGGCACTACGACCTTGGCCCGGAACATGCACGATTAGGACGCAATGGCAGAACTCGAGCCAGCAGCGTTCGACAGGCGACTCGACGCCGACGACGGGGGGCCACTCGTCCTCGACATCCGCCCCGAGGCCGCGTACGATGACTGGCGGATCCCCGGCAGCGTGCACCTCGACGTCTACGACGAGCTGCAGGACGACCCCGAGAGCGCCCGGGAGACGCTCGCACAGCTCCCCGACGACGAGGAGATCGTCACGGTCTGTGCTGCGGGCGTGGTCTCGGCGGCGGCGACCCGCCAGCTCCGGGAGCTGGGCTACCAGGCGCGGACGCTCGCGGACGGGATGGCCGGCTGGAGTCGCGTCCACCGCCATGCGCCCGTGGACGTCGACCTCGCGGGTACGCTCGTGCAGGTGGCCCGGCCGGGCACGGGCTGTCTCTCCTACGTCCTCGTCTCCGACGGGGAGGCTGCGGTCGTCGACCCCTCCCGGCACGCCGGGGCCTACGAGGACGTGCTGTCGACCCACGACGCCGACCTCGTGGGGGTCTACGACACCCACGCCCACGCCGACCACGTCTCGGGAGGCCGGTCCCTCGCCGACCGCCACGACGTCCCGTATCACCTCCACCCCGCTGACGCCGTCGCCCTCGACGCGGCCCCCGTCGCCGACGGTGACACGTTCGCCGTCGGGGACGTCACGGTCTCCGTCCTCCACACCCCCGGCCACAGTCCCGGAGGCGTGACCTACGCGGTCGAGGACCGGGCGCTGATGACCGGCGACACGCTGTTCCACGGGAGCGTCGGGCGGGTCGAGCTGGGTGTCGAGGCCGGCCTCGAAGGCACCGACGTGGCGGAAAACGCCGCGACCCTCCACGAGAGCCTCCAGCGCCTGCTCGACCGGCGGGGCGACCCGCTGGTGCTCCCGGCCCACGACCCCGGGACCCCGGATCCCCCCGTGACGGCACGCCTGAACACGGTTCGAGAGCGGACCGCCGCGCTCGGCCTGCCGCGGTCGGCCTTCATCGACCGGCTGGCCACCGACGTGCCCGACCACCCGCCCAACTTCGAGCGGATCAAGCGCATCAACGTGGGCGCCGAGGCGGCGAGCGACGCGGACCTCGCCGACCTCGAGCTGGGTCCCAACCGGTGTGCGGTCGACTGACGGGACGGCGATGTCACGAACCTCCGGCCACCGGCAGGGCATCCGCAGCAACCTCCCCCAGTTCGGCCTCCAGGTCCTGCTGGTGTTCGCCACCGGCCTCACACTCGGCTCCGAACGGGCGGTCGTTCCCCTGCTCGGCGAGGAGGTGTTCGGCGTCACCTCTCTGCTGCTCCTCGGATCGTTCGTCGTCTCGTTCGGCGTCGTCAAGGCAGCGCTGAACCTCTACGCCGGCAAGTGGGGCGAGCGATACGGGCGCAAGCCGGTGCTGGTCGCCGGCTGGCTGACGGCGCTTCCGCTCCCCCTCGTCCTGATCGCCGCGCCAGACTGGGCGTGGATCACGGTCGGCAACGTCCTGCTGGGCGTCAACCAGGCCCTGACCTGGAGCATGGCCGTCAACGCGAAGATCGACCTCGCCGGCCCCGACCAGCGCGGCCTGGCGGTCGGCATCGACGAGGCGTTCGGCTACACCGGCGTCGCCGTGGGAACCTGGGTGACCGGCCACGTCGCCGACATGACGGGACTCCGGCCGGAGCCGTTCTACTTCCTCGCGGCGGTCGTCGTGCTGGCCGTGGTCATCTCGGTCGTGCTCGTCAGGGAGACGGTGCAGTTCGCCCGGGCGGAGGGCGACGGCGACGACGCCGACGCGGACCTGCCGTTCGCCGCGGTCCTCCGGCGGGCGACCTACGGCGATCGGACGCTGTTCGCCGCGGCCCAGGCCGGCCACGTCGAGAACTTCGTCGACACGCTCGTCTGGATCGCCGTCCCGGTCTACCTGGCGGGTCAGGGGCTCGACGTCGCCCAGATCGGCGTTGTCAGCGGGGCCCACATGAGCGCATACGCCCTCCAGATCGGGACCGGCAGCCTCGCGGACCGGATCGGCCGTCGACCGCCCGTCGTCGCCGGGATGTTCCTGGCGGGGGCCGGCGTCCTCGGGCTGGTCCTCGTCGAGGGGTACCTCGCCTGGATCGGCCTCGCGTTCGTCTCCGGGGTCGGCATGGCGCTGTTGTACCCTAACCTGATGACGGTCCCCGGTGACGCGTGCCATCCCAGCTGGCGGGCCGCGGGGATGGGCGTCTACCGGATGTGGCGTGACGCCGGCTACGCAGTCGGCGCCGTCGTCATCGGGGCGACCATGGAGTTCGTCTCCGTCGACGCCGCGTTCTCCCTGACCGCGGTCCTGATGTGGGTCTCCGGCACGGTCGTCTACGTGTGGATGGAGGAGACCCACCCGGAGTTCGGCACCCACGAGCCACCGGTCATGGAGCCGGACACGCCGGCGGCCGGCGTCGAGGGGTGACAGCCCCGGACGTCGCGCCCGCGCTCACCCCGCGACCCAGCACAGCGGCGTGTACGTCCCCGTCACCTCGCCCGGGGTCGGTACCGACCCCACCACGGTCCAGCCATCATCCGGGTCCTCGCGCATGACCGTCCCGCGGTGGGTCGCGGCGAGGAGCTGGCCGTCCACGGCGGCGAACCCGGTCACCGTCTCGTCGGGCCGGGGCTGGTCGACGGGCTCGAGCGTCGTGCCGTCCCGGCTGACGAACAGCCGGGGGTCGGCGTCCTCGTCGTCCCACGTCGACGAGTTCGCGAGCGCCCCGCCGGCGTAGACGCGCCCGTCGAACGAGACGACCGACCGGAAGTACCGCTGGTCGTACCCGCCGTCCAGCCGCGACCACGACGTGCCGGCGTCGGTCGACCGGTACAGGCCCCGGCCGGTCGCCGCGAGGAACTGCTCGCCGTCGGCGAACAACTCGTGGACGTCGTCGTGGACGCCCTCGCGGCGCTCGGTCCAGGTCTCGCCGCCGTCCTCGCTGACGTGGACGCCGCCGACCTCGACGGCCGCCACGACCCCGTCGGGGGCATCCGGGAGCCCGTGGACGTCCCGCACCTGCGCGAGGTCCTCGTGGCGCGGCAGTCGCCAGTCCTCGCGCGAGGGGAGGGCCTGAAAGCCATCGCACTCGGTCCACGACAGTTCGGCAGGCGTGGACCCTCCGACCGGCGCGGCGTAGACGTGGGCGGGCCGGGTCCCGGCATAGAGGCGGTCGCCGGCCGCCGACGTGCCGACCGAGTACACCTTCGCCTCGGGCACCGCGAGGTCGGTCCACGCCTCGGCGTCGGGCGAGTGGTACAGGCCGCTGGCCGTGGCGGCGAACACGCCCTCGATGCCGTCGAACGTTCTGACGCGCATCACCCGGTCTGAGTCCAGCAGTTTGCGCGGGTCCGAGCCGTCCCCACGGAGGTCCCCGAGTCCGTACACTCCGTCGTCGCTCCCGACGAGCAGCATGTAGCGTACGTCGGGGCAGAGCCGATTAAGCGTTCCCGGAAGCGGATTTTTGAAGGGCGGTTGATAGGTCCTCGGACGGCAACCGGGACGCCCGAGCCGGTGGCCAGCGATGGCGTTCGCCCACACGGATCCGGTCGACGGTTCCGTCGGAATCCGACCCGGCGTGGGGCTGAACGTGCTAACTCGTCCAGAGGTCGGCGCGGGTCGATAGGTCGAACCTGGTATCGCGGCGTCCATCCTGGAGTAGTGGTACGAGCGAGGCCCATGCCTGAGGACATCCCGTGTACGATCAGTTGGCTCCGCTGCCCCCACATTCACCGTCCGGCCTACGCACTGTGAGGCGGCGCCTTCGTCGAAGTGGCGTTCCAGTTCAAGGTGTGGTCGCACGGAGCGACACGTATCGAGGGATTCGTCCGGGAGCCTCAGCTCAGTTCTTCGAGCTCTACCTCGTCGCTCCACGTCAGCTCCCCGTCGAACAGTACGGGTTGGACTTGCGTATCGAGATAGGTTCTGATTTCCTCGTCATCCATAGGAAGGTTCGATACCCGAGAACTCACCAGATACAACGAATCAGCCGGTCCGCCGTGTGCAGGTCGGAACACACTGCCCAGACCCGCGAACCGGTTCGGATAGCAGAGGAGAGCGAAGTCGTATCCGCCGTCAGTCGTCTGTAGCCTGGCGAGGGTCGAGCCGAGACCCTCACTTGGAGCGATATCGAAGTTACCGTCGCCAAGTACGAGGTACTGATTCCCGATAATCGATCGGTTGCGGGCTATCTGTAGCGCGGGCCTGAGCGGGAACCCACGGTTGAGAAGACGTGCCATGGTTTTCCCCACGCGAACGGCGCCGCTGTTGAGGACTTGATCCAACGTTACGACGCCGCCGACGGCTCCCCGTTCGATGAGCGCTAGCCCTTGCTCGTAGGACCGGCAGGCGTTGAGGACGAACGAGTCGACTGCAACCTCGTCCAACTCTGACGCTGCGACGCTCCCGTCAGCACACTCGAACCCGTCGTCGTCGATGTGACCCACGTAATGCAGGAAGTCGACGTCGGACGCGAGAACCTTCCGAAACTTGTCCGTTGTCAGGTGTTCGTAGACGGTGACGTCGAAGGGGAAATCCTCGCGAGACCCGTAGACCTCACTGGCGGCGTCTCTCTCCTCAAGCATCCCCTCGTCGTTGCAAACGACGACGATCCGCAGCCGCTCGTCGCTCGGCTCGCGGTTGATCCGGTTCAGGTAGGCCTCCGGAACTGCTTTGCTCGCTCCGATCGGTATCCCGTCTCCGACCCAGGCTTGCTCGACCGAATTGGATGGCTCGACGTCGACGAACCGTTGTGATTCGTCGGCGTCCACCGCTTCGCCACGGCGGCGTGCAGAGGTATCCCAGGCTCCGGGGAGCGCCCCATCGGTGACCGAGGTTGTCTCGGTCGGGGGCTTCGCCGGCGTGTCCGGAGTCCGGATCACTGCGAGGTCGTCCGTCAAGAAGGGCACCACTTCGACCCGTTCCGGTGTCGGTTCGACGTGGGCCACGAGTTTCCACTTCGGGACGAAGTCACGTATCGACCCGAACGGCGTGTCGAGGTACCGTTCGAGGCGGGCTGCCGGCGACAGGTTCCGTACTGATTCGAGGTCGAACGGCAGGCCGTCCGCAACCCGTTCCTGCTCGACTGTGACTCGGTCCGAGATACCCTCGCGGGTAACGCAGTCGAGAAAGAACGTCTGCTTGAGGACACGTTCGACCTCGGCCTCGAACCCACGACCGCCCCGGAGACCATGGACGAACCCACCCTCGGTAACGATGCGTGCTCGACCACCTTCGACGAGTTCGGCCGGGAGGTACTGTGCAAGTGGAGCCGCGACGTATGCAGCAGAAAGATCGGGGGGAAGTTCGATGGTGATGCCGGAGTCCGGCTTGTCAACGACGTCAGGGACCGAAAGCTCCTGGCCCAGTTCGATGGCAGGTGGGTGGCCCCGTAGCGACGAGAACGAGCGGCGGGGTGAGTTCGTTTTCAGCGCACTCCCGAGGTGGGAGAGCGCACTCATCACGTCGCTGGGGTCCTCAGTGGTCGTGATGGTCCCCGTGGGACGGTCATGGTGCCGACGTGCACCGAGTAGGATGCGGTCGGACTCGGCTAGAGATACGGCAGTCATGTCCGACTCCCTCTCGATCATCAGGGGTTGGTCGACCAACAGGTACAGCTTCAGGCTGGATTCGAGTTGGATGAAATACGATCCGTCATCCAGTTCCCGATGGGCTTCGATTCCGAGATCGTCGAGTGGGCTTCCGCTGCGGTCATAGAGGTAGACGGAGGGCGACTCTTGTAGGCCGATATAATCGGTCGTGATCGCGACTGCTGCATCCACCGAATAGGGGAACTGGTCACAGCCTGCCGGTTCGGGATTGACGGGGGTCGAGGTCCGCAGGTCCACCCCCCGTCGTTCGATTCGATCCGAGACCCGGACGCCAGCCACTCCCTCCAGCGGGCGGATCCCGACCCCACCCTCCTCGACCATTCGTGACGACGGATAGCCGAGTGCCCGCCAAAAACATGTCGGACCAGTCACCCTCCCCGGCATCCGCCGATCGTGTCGGACTGGATCGGACCTGGCGGCTTGCCCGCCGTCTCGATACGGACGAGGTACAGCGCCGCACGCCGTTTCGAGCAGTGGAGGCCGAACGGGCGAAGCCCACGATTCGCCCATTGGGTCGTTCCGGAGGGAATCGGAGCGCCTCCCCCGCGACCGGAACCGCTAACAGCCACCCGACCCAGGCGCCGGTATGCCCGTCGTCTCGACGCCCGAGGAGCGTTTCGCCGAGGTGCCGGATTACGACTACGAACCCCGGTACGTCGACGTGGCCGACGGGGTGCCGGCCGACGTCGACACCCTCGAAATGGCCTACGTCGAGGCCGGCGACCCCGACGAGACGTTCCTCCTGCTCCACGGCGAACCGACGTGGGGCTTCCTCTACCGGTCGATGATCCCCGGCCTCGCCGAGCGGGGCCGGGTCGTCGTGCCCGACGCCGTCGGCTTCGGCCGGTCGGACAAGTTCACCGACCGGGAGGCCTACAGCTTCGAGCTCCACTACCGGGCGCTGGCGACCTTCGTCGAGTCGCTGGACCTCGCGGACGTGACGCTGGTTTGCCAGGACTGGGGCGGCATCCTCGGGCTCACCTACGCGGCCCACGAGCCCGACCGGTTCGCCCGGCTGGTCGCGATGAACACCGACGTCCCGCCGGGCGACCAGGAGATGCCCGAGGCGTGGCAGCAGTTCCACCGGTTCGTCGAGGACGTCGACGAACTCCCCGTCGGGATGTTGATCCAGAACGCGACCGCCCGGGAGCTCTCGGAGACAGAACTCGCGGCCTACGAGGCGCCGTTCCCCGACGAGACGGCCAAGGCCGGCGCCTACGCCTGGCCCGACATGGTGCCACGCGCCGGCGGCGGGGACGGCCACGAGCGGGTCCGGGCCGCCCGCGAGCGG
Source organism: uncultured Halobacteriales archaeon (assembly GCA_964459695.1). Classification (GTDB taxonomy): domain Archaea; phylum Halobacteriota; class Halobacteria; order Halobacteriales; family Haloarculaceae; genus CAYWNQ01. Next base: position 18,467 of record CAYWNQ010000007.1, read on the forward strand.
CTGGCCGACTGGACCGACCCGGCGTTCGTGCTATTCGCCGACTCGGACCCCATCACGGGGCCGGCCCGCGACGACCTCCGGGCCCTCGTCCCGTCGGCGAGCGACCAGCCCGACGTCTGGGTCGAGGACGCGATGCACTTCCTCCAGGAGGACGCCGGCCCGGAGATCGCCGAGGAGATCGTCGCCTTCGTCGACCGGACGTAGGGGTCAGTCGTCGGCGGTCGCCGCACATCGGTTGGGCCCGAGCTCCAGCTCGACGGCGTCCTGCTCGGTCTCGGGCGCGGCCCGGCCGGCGTTGATTGCGATGACGCGCTCGTAGTTGGGCGGCTTCTCGGGCAGGCGCTCGGTGACGCGCTCGACGAACGCGTCCTCGGCGAGGCCGAGCAGCTCGAGCTCGCCGGCCCGCCCGATCGTGGTCGAGACCTCCCGGCCGGGCGAGACATCGGTCGACCCGTCGCTGCCGACCGCGAAGTGGCTCGGCAGCACCGTCACGTCCTCGGGCAGCCCGAGCAGGACCTCCTGCAGCGACGCGTGGAGCGCCCGGGCGCCGGCCGCGGCCTCGCCGTCGCCGAACTGGAGCTCCGTCCGGCCGACGGAGTCGACGAACAGGGTGTCGCCGGTGAACACGGCCGCCTCGTCGAGCCGGTAGCAGGTCGACTCGGTGGTGTGGCCGGGCGTGTGCAGCGCCGTGAGGGTCGACCCGCCGACCGCGACGGTGTCGCCGTCCGCCAGGGGCTCGTAGCCGCCGGCGACGTCCCGCGCGGCGGCCTCGGCCGGGAGGTAGTACGGCACGTCGAGTCGGTCGGCCAGCCGCCGACCGCCCGAGAGGTGGTCGGCGTGGACGTGGGTGTCCAGCACGCCGACCACGTCGTAGCCCCGGGTCTGGGCGACGGCCAGGTACTCGCCGGTGTGGCGGGTCGGGTCGACGACGACCGCCTCGTCGCTGCCGTCGTGGGCGACCACGTACCCGAGACAGCCCTTCGCCCGGCGCTGGAGCTGGTAGACGCGCAGCCGCGAGTCGTCGGTCGAGACCGCCGCGCGGTCGTACACCGCCGACCACGCCTCCATCCCGCGGGTCACGACCTGGACGTCGCGGTAGCCGGCGTCCGCGAGCGCCCCGGCGAGCGCGTTCGAGGCCACGCCCTTGGCGCACATGGTGACGACCGTGTCCCCCGGGTCGGCGCCGGTCGCCGCCGCGAACGCCTCGGGGTCGAGGTCGTCGCCCGGGGCGTACCGGTAGCGGACGGCGCCGGCGACGTGGAACGCCGCGAAGCTCTCCTCGTCGCGGGTGTCGACGACGACGTGGTCGTCCCCCCGGTCGACCATGTCCCGGTACTGCTCGGCGGAGATCTCCTCCATGGCGGTCGTACGGCGACGGCGTCCGAAAAGCTGCCGGCCCGTGCCCTCAGGCGTGTCCGTGGTCGGGCGCGGCCTCCTCGGGCTCGCCGGTGCCGAAGGCGAGTAAGACCTCGGCGGCGAAGACGACCGTGAACGCGGCGTTGAGGTAGAGGGTGTACCCCTCCGGGGCGGTGCCGCCCAGGGTGCCGGCCGCCGGCACCAGCCCCAGCCCGAGCCAGGCGTAGTGGATGAACACGCCGGCGATCACCGCGGTGACGGCGATGGAGACGAACAGCACCGCCGCCATCCGGAGCCCGTAGTACCGGCGGTAGGCGTCGGTGATGGTCGGGACGATGAGGTCGGCGAAGATGAACGACATCACCCCGCCGAAGGCGATGCCGTTGTTCCACAGCACCACGGCGAACGGCACGTTGCCGACCGAGCAGACGAACGTCACCACGCCGACGGCGACGCCGATGGCCGCCGACGCGACGACCCAGCCGAGCGTGCCCTCGGCGCCGACGCCGAACAGCGTCGCCCACCACTCGCGGGGGACGAACGCGCCGATGAGGCCCGCCACGAGGAAGCCGGCGACGATGTCCTTCCAGAGCATGTCCCATTCGCCCATGGCGTTCTTGGCGGCCAGCTTCCAGCCGTCCGTCGACAGGAAGCGCCGCGCGCCGGCGCCGGACTGGCGCTGGCCCTCCTCGTAGGCGTTCCGGCAGGACGTCGAGCAGAAGTACTCGGTGCCGCCGTCGGTCTCGAGGGTCACCACGTCGTCGTCGGTCGGGTCGACCTCCATGCCACAGGAGGGGTCCCTGACGCCCTCCTGGCTCCGGAGGTGCTCGCGGGCCGCGTCGAACCAGCCGTCGGGCACGACGAACCGGAAGACCACCGCGAGCAGCCCGATGAGGACGAGCCCGGCGACGTAGTCGGCCAGCACGAACTGCCAGCCAAGCAGGATCCACATCACCAGCCCCAACTCGATGACGAGGTTCGTCGAGGCGAACTGGAACGCCGCCAGCGACGCCACCGGCGACGCGCCCTTCTTGAACAGCGACTTGGTGGTCGCGACCGCGCCGAACGAGCACGACGACGAGGCCGCCCCGAAGGCGGTCCCGAGGCCGAGTTCCTTGAGGCCGCTGCCGCCCAGCACCGACGACATCCGGTCCTCGCTGACGAACGTCTCGACGGCGCCCGCGATGGTGAACCCCAGGACGAGGGCCCACCAGGTCGCCCACGCCATGTCGCCGGCGAACCGCAGCCCCTCGACAAGCGTGTCCAGTACCATTGGGGGAGTCCTACGGGTGCCTCCCTTTCGGGAGTTGTGCTTCGGAACCCGAAGTGTCCCGTCCGGTCGAATCGGGAATCCGAAGGGTCGACTCGCGCCGTGGCCGACACCGCGAGCCTGGCGCGCCGGACGAGCGCCGCCGCGGCGGCGCCGACCTGGCCGAGCCAGGCCCCGTTCTGTCGATGGGCTCCAATCAGGCGGCGTCGCGTCCTAGCTCGTAGAACTCCTCGTTGGGCCGCATGTCGGCGAGATGCGCCAGCCGGTTCGAGAGGTTGAAGAACGCGACCACGCTGCCGACGTCCCAGACGGCCCGCCGGGAGAAGCCGGCCTCCTCCAGTGCCTCGAGGTCGGCGTCGGTGACGCGCTCGGGCGCCTCGGTCAGCGCCACGGCGAACTCCAGCATCGCGCGGTGGCGGTCGCTCACGTCCGCCGTCCGGGGATTGGTCGCCAGCTGCTCGGCCAGGTGGGGGTCCTCGCCGTAGATGCGTGCCAGCGCGCCGTGGGCGACGACGCAGTAGAGGCAGTCGTTGACGCCCGACGTCGCGACCACCAGCATCTCGACCTCGGCGCGGGTCAGTTCGGTGTGCTCGACGAGGGCGTCGTAGTAGGCGAAGAACGCCCGGAAGTGGCTCGGACGGTAGCCCAGGGCCTCGAAGACGTTGGGGGTGAAGCCCGCCCGCTCGGTCTCCTCGTCGATGCGCTCGCGGAGGTCCTCGGGCAGGTCCTCGTAGTCCGGGACGGGGAAGCGCCGCATTGCCTCGGTCATGTGGTACTGCTCCGGGTGCGTCGGGGATAGGCGTTGTCCCGAGCGGGGTGATGGGACGGGAGTGTGGACGTGCTCGCCCCACGCACCGCCGGAATGTCCTCGCCCGCGTCGCGGCTTCTTCGCGCGGCTCCGCCGCGCGGGTTGCCGGCTCCGCCGGCAACCTGTAACGTGGCGTTCAAAAATCGCGGGCGGCGATTTTTGCAGCCCATCAGAAATCTTCGATTTCTGAGGACGGCGAAGCCACCACGCGAACGGTCCGGGGGAGCTTCGCTCCCTCGCTACCGCCGCGACGGAACGCAGTGGTCGGGCCTGCGGCCCGACCTCACGCTCGATTCGGGCGGTGCTCACGGCTCGGTTCGCGCGCCGGGAGAGCGGAGCTCTGGCAAGCCGTGAGGGTCCCGGGAGCCGAACCCGTCGGGGCTTCCGGGCGGTTGCGGTCGAGCAGGAACGCGGAGAAGCGCGGGGGTCGCGCTGATCGGGCCTTACAAAGCCGGACCAGACCCCCCGTGGAGCCACGGTCCGAGTTACCTTTATTGTCCGAACGGACCATTGCAGCACGCTACCATGGAGCACCACGACGGGGAACCCCTCCGACACATGGGCGACCTGCCGGCGATGGCCGCCGACAGGTACGGCAAGAAGACGGCGTTCACGGCGATGGGCCAGGCCTACTCGTTTTCCGACCTGGACGAGAACGCCGACCGGGTGGCGGGGATGCTGGCGGCCAACGGCGTCGAGCCGGGCGACCGGGTCGGCCTGCTCATCCCGAACACGACCCAGTTCCCGGAGTCGTACTTCGGCGCGATACGGGCCGGCGCGGTGCCGGTGCCGCTCAACCTCCGGATGGATCCGAACACGCTGGTGTACGTGGTTCGCAACGCCGAGGCCGACCACGTCATCGCGTCGCCGCTGCTGGCCGACGAGGCCCAGGAGCTGGCGGCAGCTGCCGAGGTGGGGACGCTGTACCTCTCGGGCGTCAGCGACGACGGCGTGGTCAACTACTCCCACGCCAGGTCCGAGCAGTCCGGCGACTTCGACCGGCCCGAGCGGGCGTACGACGACGTGGCGTGCCAGCCGTACACCTCCGGCACCACCGGCGACCCGAAAGGGGTGCTGCTGACCCACGAGAACCTGTTGACCACCGTCGAGGCCTACGCCCGGGGCGGCATCGCCATCGACGCCGACGACAGCATCGTCCTGGTGCTCCCGCTGTTCCACATCTACGCGCTCAACGCCATCCTGGGGACCTACCTCTCCAGCGGCGCGACGATGCACCTCCAGCCCGAGCCCGACGGCGCCAACATGCTGAGCGCCATCGACGAGCGCGACGTCACGACCTTCGCCGGCGTGCCGGCGATGTACACCATGATGTGGCGGGAGTACCGAGAGAACCCCGACGCCTACGACGTCTCCAGCCTCCGGAACGTCACCTGCGCGGCGGCGCCGCTGCCCGACGAGGTCCGCCGCACCATCGAGGACGAGTGGGACGTCCCCATGATCGAGGGCTGGGGCATGACCGAGACGGCCCCCGCCGGCACCATCGAGCCGGCCCACGGCGTCAAGAAGCCCGCCGGCTGCGTCGGGCCGGTGTTCGAGACGATGGACGTGAAGGTGGTCGACCCCGAGACCCGCGAGACCAAGATCACGACCGACCAGCTCCACCCCAGGCCCGACGGGGACATCGACTACGACGACCACGACGCCGTCACCGGCGAGATCGCCATCCGTGGCCCCAACGTGTTCGAGGGCTACTTCAAGCTGCCCGAGAAGACCGAGGCCGTCTTCGACGACGAGGACTTCTTCTACACCGAGGACATCGCCCGCGTCGACGAGGACGGCTACCTCTGGATGGTCGACCGCGCCGACGACATGATCATCGTCGGCGGCGAGAACGTCTACCCCGCCGAGGTCGAGGACGCCCTCTACGAGCACCCCGACGTGGCCGAGGCCGCCGTCGTCGGGGCCGACCACGAGGTCAAGGGCCAGGCGCCGGTGGCGTTCGTGGTGCCGGAGGGCGACGCCGACGTCGACGAGCGCGAGCTCCGGGAGTTCACGCTCGAGCACGTCGCGACCTACGCCCACCCGCGGCGGGTGTTCGTGGTCGAGGAACTCCCCCGCAGCGCCACCCAGAAGGTCCAGCGGTACAAGCTCGAGGAGGAGGCCGCCGACCGGCTCGACGGACCGCTCAGCTCCAGCGAGGAGCTGTAGTCAGATGTAGCCCTCGTCCTCGAGCTGGTCGAGGATGTCGTCGACGAAGTCCTCGGCGGAGTCGTACGGGAAGTCCCCGCCACCCAGCTTGGTGTTGAGCTCCATCGCGGTCATCGAGAAGTCGCCGGACTCGAAGGAGGTGCTCGGGCCGTTCGGCAGCGCCGGCACGAGGTCCATCGGGCTGTTGATCGGGTAGTCCGCACCCTCGAACGCGTCGACCATCTGCTCGCGGAGTTCGTCGCGGTCTGCCATGGTGCATCACGACAGTGTGGGTGAGGCCCCTAAAAACCATTCGGGAGGCAGTTGGCCGGCGAGACGGCTGGGTTGGCCATCAGACGACGGGCGGAGTCGGTCAGTCGTCGGCGTCCGGAACCGCCACGTCCACCCCTCCTCAGCCATCGTCGCCGAGGATCTCCTCGCGGGAGAACGACTCGCTCTCGCCGGTACGGCGTGCGTGTTCGACGGCCGCGATCTCCTTCCAGGACTCGCGGCTCAGTCCCGGATGCCGGACCGCGTCCCGGAGCACGTCACGGATGAACTCGCTCCGGCTCTCGTACCCCTCCTCCCGCCAGGTGGCGTCGATGTCCTCGAGGAACGTCTCGGTGAGCCGGATGTTGATGTTCGTCTTCTCCGGCTCGGGGGGTTGTGTATCTGTATTCGACATACGCCCGAATTACGCCCGTCGCAAGAAGAGCGTTTCGGCTGCCGGGGTCCCTCAGCGGTCCATCCGACGCGACCGGCCGGCGGCCCAGATCATCTCGCGACCGTGCCGGGGCCGAATCAGAAGAAGACGGTGCCGTGGTGGCGCTCGGGCGGGTCGCGGCGCTTGGTCTCGTAGGTGGCCAGGCGCTGCTCGAGCTCCCCGCGGAGGTCGCCGGCGGGCAGGAGTTCGTCGACCTGCATCGTCGAGGCCTGCTTGCGGATGTCGATGTACTTGTCGAACTCCTCCTTGGCCGACTCGATGAACGCCTCGCGTGCGTCGCCCTCCATCTCCTCGATCTGGCCGCCGAACAGCGCGTGGACGGCGGCGTCGGGGCCCATCACGGAGATCTCCGCCGAGGGCAGCGCCAGCGTGGCGTCGGGACCGAACGAGGGCCCGGCCATCGCGTAGATACCGGCACCGTAGGCCTTCCGTGTGATGACGCAGAACTTCGGCACCTGGGCGTTGGAGGTCGCGTAGATGAACTTCCGGCCCTTCCGAAGCACGCCGGCCTTCTCGACCTGCGAGCCGATCATGTAGCCGGGCGTGTCGCAGAGGTAGACCAGGGGGATGTTGTAGGCGTCGCAGGTCCAGACGAAGCCGGCGCCCTTGTCGGCGGAGTCGGGGAAGATGGCGCCGCTGACCTCGTCGGGCTGGTTGGCGACGATGCCGACCGGCCGGCCGTCGATGCGGGCGAGGCCGGTGACCAGCTCCGGGGCGAACCGGGGCTTGACCTCGAAGAACGAGTCCCGGTCGACGACGCGGTCGATGACATCGTGGACGTCGTAGGCCCGGTTGGGCTCCTCGGGGATGATGCCGTCGAGGCCGTGGGGGTTCTTCGCCGGCGGGCGGGCGGTGCCGGCCGGCGGCGCCTCCCGGTAGTTCTGGGGCAGGAGGGCGAGCAGTTCGGTGACCTTCTCGGCGGCGGTCTCCTCGTCGGGGACGACGAGGTCGGCGCTGCCGGAGTG
>CAYWNQ010000008.1:0-24395 GCA_964459695.1 uncultured Halobacteriales archaeon
CTCGAGACGGCGACGAAGATCTTCTGTGGCTGTTCGACCGACCCCGAACCCGACGAGGCGCCCAACACGCGCACCTGCCCGGTCTGCCTGGGGCTGCCCGGCGCGCTGCCGGTGCTCAACGAGGCCGCCGTCGAGGCGGCGGTGAAGGTCGGGAAGGCCCTGGACGCCGACGTCCCCGCCGAAACGGCGTTCCACCGGAAGAACTACTACTACCCCGACCTGCCGAAGAACTTCCAGATCACCCAGTACGACGCGCCGATCTGCGAGGACGGCGAGCTCTCCTTTGCGGTCGAGGGTCGGCGCCGGACCGTCACCATCCAGCGGGCCCACCTCGAGGAGGACCCGGGGAGCCTCCAGCACGCCGGCGGCTCGATCGACACCGCCGACCACACGCTGATCGACTACAACCGCGCGGGTACGCCACTCCTGGAGATCGTCACCGCCCCGGAGTTCCGCGGCGCCGGGGAGGTCCGGGCGTTCCTGGCGAAGCTCGAGGAGGTGCTCGAGTACCTCGGCGTGTTCGACGCCGGCCGGGACGGCAGCCTGCGGGTCGACGCCAACCTCTCGGTGGTCGACGCCGACGCGGTCGGCCCCGACGGCGAGATCGACGACTCGGTGCTGGCCGACGCGACCCGCACCGAGGTCAAGAACATCTCCAGCCACCGCGGCGCCGAGAAGGCGCTGGCCTACGAGGCCACCCGCCAGCGCAACGCCGTCGCCCGGGGCCGGGCGGTCGAGCAGGAGACCCGCCACTGGGACGAGTCCCGCGGCATCACCGTCTCGATGCGCAGCAAGGAGGCCGAGAAGGACTACCGCTACTTCCGGGAGGCCGACCTGCCGGCGCTGCGGGTCGCCGACTGGCGCGAGCGCATCGAGATCCCGGAGCTGCCGGACGCCCGGCGCGAGCGGTTCCGCAGCGAGTACGGGCTCGACGCCGAGGCCGCCGCGAAGCTCACCTCGACGAAGCAGGTGGCGGACTTCTACGAGCGCGTCGCCGCCGAGTTCGACCCCGAGCTGGCCGCGACCTGGGTCGCCGACAACCTGCTCGGCGAGCTCAACTACCGCGACATGGCCGTCACCGACGTCGCCGACCGGCTCGAGGAGTTCGCCCGGCTGGTCGAGCTGGTCGCCGACGGCGAGATCACGGTCAAGAACGCCGAGGAGGTCGTGCTCCGGACGATGCTCGACGAGGGGCTCGGTCCCGACGAGGTGGTCGAGCGCGAGGGGCTCGGCAAGACCGGCGACGACGAGGTCGCGGCGGCGGTGCGGGCCGCCATCGACGACAACCCCGACGCGGTCGCCGACTACCGCGACGGCGAGGACGGCGCCATCAACTTCCTGGTCGGCCAGGTGATGGCCCGCACCGGCGGCAGCGCCGACCCCGACGCGGTCAACCGGCAGCTCAGGGCCGCGCTCGAGGACTGACGCGGCAGTCGGCGACGGCGCCGCGAACGGACCCGCACATACTAGTACAACCGGTCCTATACGCCAACGCATGTCAGAGCTCCTGCCCTCCGACTCGGACGTCCCGGCCGACCAGGCCGGGGAGCTCCGGACGCTCTGGCTCGACAGCGAGGAGGCCGGCGACCTGCTCTCCTCGCTGGCCTCCGAGACCGCCCGGGGCATCCTGACGAGCCTCCACGAGGAGCCCGCCACCGCCTCGGAGGTCGCCGACCGCGCCGAGACCTCCCTCCAGAACGCCCGCCACCACCTCGAGAGCCTCGAGGAGTCCGGGCTGGTGCGCGTCGCCGACACCCGGTACTCCGAGAAGGGCCGCGAGATGAACGTCTACGCCCCCGCCGAGGACCCGATGGTCGTGTTCGTCGGGCGCCGGGACGAGCCCGCCGGCTTCACGGAGTCGCTGAAGCAGCTGCTGCCGGTCGCCGGCGTCGTCGCCGTCGGAAGCGTGCTGGCCCAGTACCTGCTGGCGATCTCGACGGGCGGCGGCGTCGAGGGCGGGCTCCCGCGGCTCGGCGACAGTGCCGGCGCCGCCGGGAGCGCACCGCTGGGCCTCGCCCCGGGGCTGGTCTTCCTGGCCGGCGGCCTCGCGGCGATGGTGGCGGCAGCCTACTGGCTGCGCTGACGCGAGGGCGCCACATGGCCGGGTGAACCTTTTTCCCCGGATGTCGGCTACATCCGCCGGTATGCACCGCGGGGTGCTCGCCCGGCTCGGGGTGGTCCTCCTCCTCGTGGCCGCACCCCTGGCGCCGCTCGCGCTGGTCGACGAGCCCCGGCCGACCGCCGACCGCAGCACCGACCTCGGGACCGAGCGGGCCCTCGAGCAGCTCAGATGGCTGCCACCCGGCGGCGGCACGCCCGACGGCGACGCCCTGGACGCCGAGCGGACCGTGAGCGTGGAGCTCACCCTGGCGGAGGGGACCCGGCTCCCGGCCGCGATCGACCCCGAGCAGGTGTACACCCGGGCCGACAGCCGCCTCGTCGCGGCCCAGGTCCCGGCCAGGGCCATCCGGGCGCTCGGCCACCACCCGCGGTTCGAGTCGGTGACCGTGAACACCGAGGTGTCGGCCGGGGAGGCGCGCGTCGCCGACGGCGTCGCCGCCCTCGGGGCCGCGTCGCTGCACGCCCGCGGCATCACCGGCGAGTCCGCGTCGGTCGGGGTCATCGGCACCGGGTTCCGCCCGGGCCACGCCGAGGTGGCCGGCAGCGTGGCGACCTACCGGACGTTCGAGGCGGGCGACGCCGACTGGCGCCACGGTACCGCCGTCGCGAGCGTCGTCGCGGACACCGCGCCGGGGGCGGACCTCCACCTGGCCGCGGTCGGGCCGACGACCACCCGGTCGGAGTACGCCGCGGCGGTGTCGTGGCTCCGGGAGAACGGCGTCGACGTCATCGTGGACGCCGGGAGCTACTTCGGCGAGGGCGGCGGGGAGGGCTCCATCGCGGCGGTCGCGGAGCGCGCTGCCGACGACGTGCTGTTCGTCACCTCGGCGGGCAACTACGCCCGCCGGCACTGGCGTGGGGTCCACGTCGCGGGCGGGGGCCCGAACTGGGTGTCGTTCGCCGACGGCGAGCAGGGCAACTTCCTGGCCGGTGGCGACCGGTTCGGCGGGCAGGTCCGCGTCGGCCTCCAGTGGGACGGCGCGGGCGCGCCGGACGGGTACGACCTCTACCTGCTGCGCGAGCAGTGGGGCGACGACGAGGTGATGGCGGTCGCCGAGGGCGCCGGGGGCGCGGCCCGGCTCGAGACCAGCGTGCCCCCGGGCCGGTACTACCTGGCCGTCAGGGCGGTCAACGCGTCCGGCGTGAACCGCGTCGAGCTGTTCGCCAACCGGCGGTTGGCCCACCGGACCGCCGCCGGGAGCGTCACCGCGCCCGGCACGGTGGACTCCGTGTTCGTCGTCGGTGCCGCCAGTGGCGACGCGGTGGCACCGTACAGCTCGCGGGGCAGCGCCGTCGACGCCGTCGCGCCGGCCAGCGTCGCGATGGCCGGCCTCGCCGACACCAACGGAACCTCCTACGCGGCCCCGTACGCCGCCGGCCTCGCCGCACTGGTCTACCAGGAGCACGACCCCCGGCCCCGGTCAGTCGCGGCGATGCTCCGGGTGTCGGCCCGGGACGTCGGTGCGCCCGGCTTCGACGCGGCGGCGGGCCACGGACGGCTCGACGCGCCCGGCGCCTACCGGCTGGCCCGGGCCTGGTCGCGGGTGGAGGAGACCGTGGGGGCGGCCTGAGGCACGCACGCACGCGCACACCCGCGCCCTCGTGGTGTTTCGACGAAAGGTTCAAACCCGAAAGCGGCGTATTCCGGAGCGATGACAGGCCGAGGTGAGTCGCCGTGGAACTCGTCGTGACCGAGAAGGACAACGCCGCCCGCCGCATCGCGGACATCCTGAGCGACGGCTCGGCCTCGGGCGACCGCCGCAACGGCGTCAACGTCTACCGGTGGGGCGACACCCGGTGCGTCGGTCTCTCGGGCCACGTCGTCGGCGTGGACTTCCCGCCGGAGTACGAGGACTGGCGCGACGTCGAGCCCGTCGAGCTCGTCGAGGCCGACGTCGTGAAGCGCCCCACGAGGGAGAACATCGTCCGGACGCTCCGGTCGCTGGCCCGCGAGGCCGACGCCGCGGTCATCGCCACCGACTACGACCGGGAGGGCGAGCTCATCGGCAAGGAGGCCCACGAGCTGATCCGAGAGGTCACCGACGTCCCCATCCGGCGGGTCCGGTTCTCGTCCATCACCGACCGCGAGGTCCGCGAGGCGTTCGCCGAGCCCGACGACCTGGACTTCGACCTGGCCGCCGCCGGCGAGGCCCGCCAGGTCATCGACCTGCTGTGGGGCGCGTCGCTCACCCGGTTCCTCTCGCTGACCGCCGGCCAGCTCGGCGAGGACTTCATCTCGGTGGGGCGGGTGCAGTCCCCGACGCTGAAGCTCATCGTCGACCGCGAGCGCGAGATCCAGGCGTTCGAGCCCGAGGACTACTGGGAGCTGTTCGCCGACCTCGACAAGGACGGCGAGACGTTCGAGGCCCAGTACTTCCACGAGGACGACGGCACCGAGACCGAGCGCCTCTGGGACGGCGAGCGCGCCGAGGCCGTCCACGAGGTGCTCGCGGGGGCCGACGTCGCGACGGTCACCTCGGTGACCCGCCGCACCCGGACCGACGAGCCGCCGGCGCCGTTCAACACCACCCAGTTCATCAGCGCGGCGGGGTCGCTCGGGTTCGCTGCCGGCCGGGCCATGTCCATCGCCGAGGAGCTGTACACCGCCGGCTACGTCACCTACCCCCGCACGGACAACACCGTCTACCCCGAGGACCTCGACCCCGAGGCGCTGCTCGAGCGGTTCACCGAGCACTCGGCCTTCGCCGAGGACGCCGCCAGCCTCCTCGATGGCGGCTCCATCGAGCCCACGCGCGGCGACGAGGAGACCACCGACCACCCGCCGATCCACCCCACCGGCGAGCTCCCGGACCGCGGCGACCTGGCCGACGACGAGTGGCGGCTGTACGAACTGGTCGTCCGGCGGTTCCTCGCGACCTGTGCGCCCGCCGCCACGTGGGCCCACGTCAAGGTCGTGGCCGACGCCGACGGCGCCTCGCTGAAGGCCAACGGCAAGCGCCTCGTCGAGGCCGGCTACCACGCCGTCTACCCGTACCTCTCGACCTCGGAGAACTACGTCCCCGAGGTCGCGGAGGGCGAGGCGCTGGACGTGACCGAGGTCCGCCTGGAGGACAAGCAGACCCAGCCGCCCCGGCGCCGGGGCCAGTCGCGGCTCATCGAGACGATGGAGGATCTCGGAATCGGGACGAAGTGCCTGCCGGGAGACGAAAAGGTACTCGTCAGGACCGCCACTGAGGACGTCGAACGACGTCGGGTCGAGGAACTGTTCTCCGAGGAGCGTGTGGCCATCGCTGACGGGGATACCGACGTCGCGACGACGGACGAGGGACCGACAACCCTCTCCTACGAAGAGACCGAAGGTCGAGTCGTCGAAACTGAGAGCAAGTTCGTCAGTCGACGGTCGCTTCGATCCGATGAGAGCGTTCTGCGGATCGACACCGACACGGGGTCGTTTTCGGTCACCGAGGACCATCCGCTGTACGTGCTCGATGGTGACCGACCCGGTACCATCCGAGCAAGCGACGTTTCCCCGGGCGACAAGCTTCTCTCGACCCGCAGACACATCTCGGCCGGCGAGGCGCTGTCCTCGGCCGTGCTGACGTGGCCGGAGTTCGCCTCGAAGTGTGACTGGTCGAGCAAACTCTACGGGTCAGACTGCAACGATGCCCTGGCGGACGCTCGTAGTGCGGCAGGCGAGACGCAATCGGAGTTCGCGAACCGCCTGGGAACCGACCGGAGCTACCTTAGCCACTACGAAAACGACCGCCGCGATGTCCCCGCCTGGATACTCGGCGAAGCCGGAATTCGCCCCGACGAGCTTCACGGGTTGAACTACAACACCACGATAGAGAACCCGTTCCCCTTGGAGTGGTCGGCGGAGGTGGCCCGTGTGCTCGGGAACCTCCTCGGCGATGGCTCCATCCACGTTAACGAGGAGGAGAACGTCGTCGATGTCCGCTATCACAACACCGATACTCGCCTCATCGACCGTTTTGCCGACGACATCGAGACACTGTTTGGCGTCTCGCCCACTGTGAGTGAGCGGCCGGGGCGCGACGACCATCACCGAACGAAGTATCAGGTCAACGTGTCCTCGGCCGTCGCCCGGGTACTCGTCACACTCCTCGACACCGTCTCCTCCGATGGCTGCCCCGACGTCCCAGTGGAGCTCGTTCCCGCGTTCGTCGGGGCCCTGTTCGACGACGAGGGACACGTTTCGCGCGACCGCAAGGGATTCATCTCCAACACCGACCACGACCTGCTTGCCGGCGTGGGAACGATGTTGGCGGAACTCGGTATCGAGACGAAACTCGCGCCGGATCAGCACAAACTCCACATCCGAGGACGGGCAAACCTCGAACGGTTCCTCGACGAGATTCCGATCGCAAGCGACGAAAAGTTCTATCGGGCGATGGACGGCCTCAGGGAGTACGACGTGACCCGGTACAAGGCAGAGATACTCCAACTGACGGACGAGTCCCCGATGACGTCCGGAGAACTGGCAGGAACTGTGGGTCTCTCCCGCGGGCGCATCACTGACCTCGTGCGGGTCCTCAGGGAACAGGGCTACATCGACAAGGAGATCGCCGGAAGTAACCGCGCCAACGACCACAACCGGGAAATACGTTACGTCGCGACCGACGTCGAGGAATCGGTGTATTCGAGGGTTCTGGGTCACCCATCGACAGTTACCGTCCTGAACGTCACCGAGCGGGAGTACGACGGCCCCGTGTACGACCTGTCGGTTGACGACGTGGCTCCGAACTTCGCACTGGAAGGTGGGATCATCGTCCATAATTCCACCCGCCACAACACCCTCGAGAAGCTCTACGACCGGGGCTACCTCGAGGGCGACCCCCCGCGGCCCACGCGGCTGGCGATGGCGGTCGTCGACGCCGCCGAGTCGTTCGCCGACCGCATCGTCGACGAGGAGATGACCCGCCAGCTCGAGGCGGACATGACCGCCATCGCCGAGGGCGAGGTCGAGTTCGAGGAGGTCACCGCCGAGTCCCGCGAGATGCTGGCGGCCATCTTCGAGGAGCTCCACGAGGACCGCGAGGAGATCCGCGAGCACCTCCGGGAGTCGCTGAAGGCCGACCGCCGGCTCGGGCCCTGCCCCGACTGTGGGGAGGACCTCCTCGTCCGCAAGTCCCGCCGGGGGTCGTACTTCGTGGGCTGTGACGGCTTCCCCGACTGCGAGTACACCCTCCCGCTGCCCAACCGGGGCGAGCCGACCGTGCTCGAGGAGGTCTGCGAGGACCACGACCTGCAGCACGTGAAGATGCTCGCCGGCCGGAGCACGTTCGTCCACGGCTGCCCCCGCTGCGAGGCCGAGGCCGCCGACGAGACCGAGGACCGCGTCATCGGGGCGTGTCCGGAGTGTGGGGACCGCGCGGCGTCGGAGACGCCGCGAGACGGAGGCGGCGAAGCCGCCGGGACCGACGGTGGCGAGCTGGCCATCAAGCAGCTCCGCAACGGCTCGCGGCTCGCGGGCTGCACCCGGTACCCCGACTGCGACTACTCGCTGCCGCTGCCCCGGCGGGGCGACATCGAGGTGACCGACGAGCGCTGCGAGGAGCACGACCTGCCGGCGCTGGTGGTCACGGAGGGCGAGGATGACGACGACCCCTGGGAGCTTGGCTGTCCCGTCTGCAACTACGCCGAGTACCGCGAGCGCCAGCGGCTCTCGGAGCTGGAGGACCTCGACGGCCTCGGCCCGGCGACCGCCGACAAGCTGGCCGACGCCGGCGTCGAGGACCTCGAGGACCTCGCCGACGCCGACCCCGACGCCGTCGCCGAGGCCGTCCAGGGCGTGACCGCCGACGGCGTCCGGGAGTGGCAGGAGCAGGTCGCCGCCGAGCGCGAGGAAGCCGCGACCGCTGCCAGTTAGAGGGCTCCCCTTCGCGATAGGCTGGCGTCCACCACCCTGGTGGCAAGTTCCGCTCCGACGGTCCCGGGGCGCCGACCACACTCCAGCTCCGGACCGCCACCACCGCCTGGAAGGTCCCGAGGCACTGGAGTCGGGGGCCTTTCCGGCGGTACGATCGGGTCACGCACGAGGAGCGGTCTGCGGTTGCGGTGGTGGCACGAGCCAGAACACCCGCGGTCGAGCGAGGGGGACCGGACGGAGACACCGTCGACGACCCAGACCACCACGACCAGCGAAAGCGCTAGATGCAAGGCGCCCCGGACCCAACCCCCGGCCATGGTCTCGGTCGCGGACGTCGTGGGCCTGCTGGTCATCCTCGGCGTCAACACGCTGGTCGCCGCGCTGGCGACGCGGTTCTTCCGGGTCCGGCTGTCGACCCGGTGGGGCCCGCTGGTCTACACCCTGGTCCTGACACCCGTCGCCCTGGTCCTGCTGACGATGGCGCTGGGCGGGCTGGGGCTCGGGCCGCGGCTGGGCAGCCGGGCGACGGTGGTGGGCGTGACGGTGGTGGCGCCGCTGGCCGTCGGCGTCACGTTCGACTACTTCTGGCAGCCGGCGCCCGAGGACGTCGACCTGCCCGACCGCTACGAGGAGGCGTAGTCGCCACCCTCGAGGACGCGCTCGACGGCGTCCTCGGCGGCGGCGACCACGTCCTCGGGTGGCCGGGTGGCGTCGATGCGGACGAACCGCTCGGGGCTCAGTTCGAGGAGTTCCTCGTAGTTCTCCCGGACGGCGGCGAGGTGGCTCGCCTGCTCGAACTTGTTGGTCGCGCCGGCGCGCTCGGCGCCGGTCTCGGGGTCGACGTCGAAGTACAGCGTCGCGTCCGGCGGCCGGGTGAACGGCTCGTGGACGCCCCGGACGTACTCCATCGGCCGTCTGACGTGGCCCTCGAGGGCGGCGCCCTGGTAGGCGTACCGCGAGTCCGAGTAGCGGTCGGAGATGACGAGGTCGCCGTCGGCCAGAGCCGGTCGGACGAGTCGCGAGAGGTGGTCGGCGTGGTCGGCGGTGTAGAGGAACAGCTCCGCGACCGGGTCGGCGTCGTCGTCCTCGAGGGAGCGCTGGACGGCCTCGCCGTACCACGAGTCGGTGGGCTCGGCGGTGTAGACGGCGTCGAACCGGTCCTGCAGGGCCTCCCAGACCGTCGTCTTGCCGGCGCCGTCGATGCCCTCCAGCGTGATGAGCATGTCCGGGCGTCGGTGCGGTCGCACCTAAAGGGACCGCTCCCGGCCCGCCGGAATCCCAACCGTTAGGCCGCGGCCCCGCCAAGACCCGCACATGAAGGTTCTGGTGACCGGCGGGACGGGGTTCGTCGGGTCGGCGCTCTGCGAGGAACTGGCCGGGCGGGGCCACGAGGTGACCGCACTCGCCCGGACGCCCGACGCGTCGGCCATCGACGCCGACGTCGACGTGGTGGCCGGCGACGTCACCGACCGCGACACCATCGACGACCACGTCGCCGGCCAGGACGCCGTCGTCAACCTCGTCGCGCTCTCGCCGCTGTTCCGACCCAAGGGCGGCCCGGAGCGCCACCGCGAGGTCCACCTGCGGGGCACGGAGAACGTCGTGGCCGCCGCCGAGGCCCACGGCGTCGACCTCCTGGTCCAGATGAGCGGGGTCAACGCCGACCCGGACGCCGACACGGCCTACCTCCGGGCCAAGGGCGCCGCCGAGGCGGTCGTCCGGGACGCCGAGCCCGGCTGGGTCGTCGTCCGGCCGACGGTGCTGTTCGGCGACGGCGACGAGATCCGCGGCTTCATCAAGACCGTGGCGCCGCCGTACGTCACGATGCTGCCGGGCGGCGGTCGCCAGGCGTTCCAGCCGCTGTGGGTCGACGACTGCGCGGCGCTGATGGCCAACGCAATGGAGGACGAGGAGCTGTGGAACGCGGTCTACCAGCTGGGCGGCCCCGAGGAGTACACGCTGGCGGACCTCGCGCGGCTGTTCCACCGGGCGGACGGGCGGCGGGCCACCGTCATCCCGATCCCGATGGTGTTCGCCGACGTCGGACTGACGCTGCTGGGCGCGGTCGGCGGCCCGCTGGGCCGCGAGCAGGCCCGGTCGCTCCGCAAGGACCTCTCGGTCGAGGACAACGACGTCGAGGCGCTGGGCGTGGCGCCCGCGGACCTCCGGACCCTGGAGGCGTTTCTGGGCCTCGACGCCGACGCCTGACGTGCCAAACGCCGGGCTACCGCGCCGTCGTCAGACGGTGCCGAAGCCTTATGCCCCGCGCACGACAGGTGGCCGGTAGTAGAGCCATGAAACTCGCGATGATCGGGTACGGGCAGGCCGGCGGCAAGATACTCGACAAGTTCCTCGAGTACGACGAGCGGACGGGGAGCGAGATCGTCAAGGCCGCCGTCGCCGTCAACACGGCGAAGGCCGACCTGATGGGCCTCGAACGGGTCCCCGAGGAGAACCGCGTCCTGATCGGCCAGGCGCGAGTCAAGGGCCACGGCGTCGGGGCGGACAACGAGCTCGGCGCGGAGATCGCCGAGGAGGACATCGACGAGATCCAGAGTGCCGTCGACGAGATCCCGGTCCACGAGGTCGACGCGTTCCTCATCATCGCCGGACTGGGCGGTGGCACCGGCTCCGGCGGGTCGCCGGTGCTCGCCAAGCACCTCAAGCGCATCTACACCGAGCCCGTCTACGGGCTGGGCATCCTGCCCAGCCAGGACGAGGGCGGCATCTACACGCTGAACGCCGCCCGGTCGTTCCAGACGTTCGTCCGGGAGGTCGACAACCTGCTGGTGTTCGACAACGACGCCTGGCGCCGGACGGGCGAGTCGATGGAGTCGGGCTACGCCGAGATCAACGAGGAGATCGTCCGGCGGTTCGGCATCATGTTCGGCGCCGGAGAGGTCGAGCCCGGCGGCGACGTCGGCGAGAGCATCGTCGACTCCAGCGAGGTCATCAACACGCTGGACGGCGGCGGGGTCTCGACCATCGGCTACGCCGCCGAGGAGCTCCAGGACCGCGACACCGGGCTGCTCTCGCGGTTCACCGGCGGGAGCGACGACGCCCTGGACTCGTCGAACAACACCAACCGCATCACGTCGCTGGTGCGCAAGGCTACGCTCGGCCGGCTGACGCTGCCCTGCGACATCAACGGCAGCGAGCGCGCCCTCTTGGTGGTGAGCGGCCCCCCGAAGTACCTCAACCGCAAGGGCATCGAGCGCGGCCGCAAGTGGCTCGAGGAACAGACCGGCTCGATGGAGGTCCGTGGCGGCGACTACCCGGTCTCCTCGTCGAACTACGTGGCCGGCGTGGTCCTCCTCTCGGGGGTCACCGACGTCCCCCGCATCAAGGAGCTCCAGCAGGTGGCCATCGAGGCCCAGGAGAACTTCGAGGAGATCCGCGAGCAATCCGAAGAGAACTTGAGAGAGTTGGTCGAGGACGAGGACGATGAACTCGAGCCGCTGTTCTAGCGCCGCGCTGGCGCTCGCCGTCCTCGTGCTGGTCGCCGTCGCGCCGGTCGCGGCGGTCGATACCGCCCCCGACGCGGTGCCCGAGGAGTCCCGCGTGGGGACCGACGCCACCGCCACGGTCGGCCTCTCGGACCTGTACTCGGACTACGACTCCTGGACGCTCCAGGGCGAGACCGAACTGACCAACGTCACCTGGACCCTGGTGGAGTTCAACGCCGCGGACGACCAGATCGACCAGCAGTCCTACAACGGCCAGACGTTCGACCACCCCGTCGACATCGAGAGCGACACGACCCGCGTCGAGGTCCGCGTCGAGGGGACGACGCCCGCGCTCGTCGACCCGAGCTACAGTCCGCCCCAGAACTTCACCGTGGCCCGGTTCACGCAGGTCCGGCAGGGCGGCGCCAGCCAGGCCATCGCCAGCTACGGCGTCCACCACTACACCGACGACAGCGCGGCGGCGCGCACCGCCATCGAGGCCGCCGCCGACGTGGTCGATGGCAGCGGGAGCGACAGGGCCCAGTCGCTGCTGTCCGACGCCATCGACGCGTTCGAGGACGGCAGCTTCGGCGCCGCCGAGGACCTCGCCGGCGAGGCCGAGAGTCAGGCCGAGCAGGCCAGGCAGGACCGCGAGACGACCCGTACGCTGCTGTACGGCGGCCTCGCGCTGGTGGTCCTCGTCCTCGTGGCCGGCGGCATCTACTACTGGCGCTCCCGGCAGGACGACTACGACGTCCTCCGGTAGATGCGGACCCTCGTCCCGTTCGCCGCGAGCCGCCCCAAGACCCGGCTCGGGGCCGTCCTGGACGACGACGAGCGCCGGGCGTTCGCGCGGGTGATGCTCGAGGACGTGCTGTCCGCGCTGCCGGACGTCGCCGAGCCGACGGTCGTCGCGACCGAGGCGGTCGACGTCGACGTCCCCGTGGAGGTCGACGACCGGCCGCTGTCGGCGGCCGTCGACGCCCGCCTCGACCCCCCGACCGCCGTGGTGATGGCCGACCTGGCATTGGCGACCTCCGCGGTCCTCGAGCGACTGTTCGACGCCGACGGCGACGTCGTCCTCGCGCCGGGTCGGGGCGGCGGCACCAACGCCCTGGTGGCACGCGAGCCGGCGTTCCACGTGGATTACCACGGCACATCCCTCCGCGACCACCGGGCAATCGCCGCCGACGCCGGGCTGGACCTCGTCGAGGTGGACTCGTTCCGGCTGGCGACCGACGTCGACGACCCTGCGGACTTGGTCGAGGTGCTGCTCCACGGCACCGGGGCGGCGCCGGACTGGCTCCGCGACCGGGGGTTCGCCGTGGTGGTCGACGACGGGCGCCCCACCGTCCGCCGGTCGGCGAGCACCGACGGGAACTGAACGCTTTTGCGCGTGGCCGACCGACGGGCGAGCATGTTCCCCGGGGCCGCCGAACACGGCGTCGACGTCACCGTCGACCCCGACGACGTCGAGGCGCTCCTGTCGGTGGCGCCCGACGACGTCGAGGCGGCCGACCGGCTCACGTTCTGCCGGAACGTCTTCGTCCCGCTGACGACGGCCTGCCGGTACACCTGCACCTACTGCACCTACTACGACCCGCCGGGGCAGGCGTCCTTGCTCTCCCCCGAGGAGGTCCGCGAGATCTGCGAGCGCGGCGCCGACGCCGGCTGCACCGAGGCGCTGTTCACCTTCGGCGACGACCCCGACGACCGCTACGACGCCGTCCACGACCAGCTCGCCGACTGGGGCCACGACTCCATCCACGCGTACCTCCGCGAGGCCTGCGAGATCGCGCTGGACGCCGGTTTGCTGCCCCACTCCAACCCCGGCGACCAGACCCGCGAGGAGATGGCGCTGGTCGCCGACGTGAACGCCTCGATGGGCGTGATGCTGGAGACGACCGCCGAGGTCCGGGCCCACGGCGGCCCACGGGCCAAGTCGCCGGGCCAGCGGCTCGACACCATCGCCACCGCCGGCGAGCTCGGGGTGCCGTTCACCACCGGCATCCTCGTCGGCATCGGCGAGGACTGGCGCGACCGCGCCGAGTCGCTGCTGGCGATCCGGGCGCTCCACGAGCGCCACGGCCACGTCCAGGAGGTCATCGTCCAGCCGGTCCGGGACAACGAGCGCTGGACCGGCGGCTCGCCGGCCGTCGAGACGATGCGCCGGGCGACGGCGATGGCTCGGGCGGCGCTGCCCGACGAGGTGTCGGTGCAGTCGCCGCCGAACCTCGCGCCGGTCCGGGCGCTTGTCGACTGCGGCGTCGACGACCTGGGCGGCGTCTCGCCGGTCACCGACGACCACGTCAACCCCGACTACGCCTGGCCGGCGCTGCGGGAGCTCGAGGACGTCGCCGGGGAGGCCGGGGTCCCCCTGCGCGAGCGGCTCCCCGTCTACGAGCGGTACCTCGAGGACGGCTGGACCAGCGACCGCATCCGGCGGGAGCTCGACGCCCCCACGCCAGCCGGCGAGCGGTACCGGTCGATCCTGGCGGAGTGAGGCTGCGGCGCCGGCGGAGTCCTGCCGACGGTGCCGATCGAACGGCGACGCGCTCCCGGGCGTGGGACGGTGCGCCGCGCCGGGTCGTGGCTTGGGCCACTCGGCCGTCCCACGGCGGTGCTCAGGTCACGGGGCGGCCTGGTCGCGCTTCCGCACTTCAACCTTCGCCCGGGAACGCCCCCTCAGTCGTCGGCGGGCGTCGTCGGCCGCTCCACCAGCGGCGTGCCGTCGGCGCGCGGGCCCAGTTCCGGGCCGAACGGCGGGTCCTCGGGGTCGATGCGACGGCGCTGCTCGTAGTCCGTCGACCGCTCGACCGGCGTCCGCCCGACGGCGTCGATCATCTCGACGTACTCCCGGAACGACCGGGCCTCGCCGTAGTCGCCGCCGGCGCGCTTGGTGATCTCCTCGCTGAGGATGGTGCCCATGAAGTCGTCGGCGCCACACGACAGCATCTTCAGCCCCTGCTCGTCGCCGTACTTCACCCACGAGGACTGGACGTGGTCGACGTTGTCGAGGAACAGTCGCGACACGGCGATCATCAGTTCGTCCTCGTCGGCGGTGGCGCCGGCCTCCACCATCCCCTCCTCGTGCAGCGGGGTGTCGTGGTGGACGAACGAGAGGGGGACGAACTCCGTGATAGCACCGGTCCGGGCCTGGAGGTCGCGGATCCGCTGCAGGTGCAGCGCCCGGTGGGCCTCGTTCTCGACGTGGCCGTACATGATGGTCGCGGTGGTCGGCAGGCCGACCTCGGCGGCGGCCGCCATCGCCGTCAGCCACTCCTCGGAGTCGATCTTGCCGGGACAGATGACGTCGCGCACCTCGTCGACGAGGATCTCGGCGGCGGTGCCGGGCACCGAGTCGAGCCCGGCGTCGGCCAGTCGTCCGTAGACCGCCCGGTAGGACCGGTCGGTGCCCCGGCGGGCGTGGTAGGCCTCCTCCGGCGTCATGGAGTGGAGGTGGACCCCGCCGACGCTCATCGCGCGCATCTGTTCCACGTAGGTGCCGGGGTCGACCTCGTAGCGCTCGGGGGCCTTGTAGTTCAGGTCGCCCCGGTCGCTGGCCTCGAGGGTCTCCCGGTGGTCGTCGTCGAGCGCGAACGCCGGGTGGAGCCCCGACACCGACGTGACCTCGTAGATGCCGGTGTCGAGGGCCCGCTCGACGACGCGGCGGGAGTCCGCCGGCGTCTTGGTGAAGCCGCCGTGGTCGGCGTCGCTGTCGGCGAGGAACTGCTTCGAGCGGTCCTTGAAGTTGCAGAACAGGCAGCCGGTGTTGCACGCGGTGGTGACGTTGTTGTTGAGGTTCGCGACGAAGGTCACCTCGTCGCCGACGACCTCGGCCCGCCGGCGGTCGGCGGCCTCCAGCACCTGCTCCTTCCGTCGGCGGTCGATGCCCGCCTCGTCGGTACCGGTCGCGAGCAGCTCCACGGCGTCGTCGACGTGGAGGCGGTCGCCGGCCCGGGCCTTCGCGAGGGCGTTCTCGAAGGACTGGTCGGTCTCGGGCCGGTGGTCGAAGCCGAACCGCCCCCGCGGGACGTTCGTCGGCCGCCTGGACGCCATGCTCCCCCCTGCAGCCCGACCGACTAAAACCCCTGCGGGACCCGGCGCCGGCCCGCGAGGAGAACGCCTTTCACCGCGCCCGGCGTCGTCGGTGTCGTGCACCGGGTCATCGACGACCGCGACTTCGACGCGGTCGCAGCCTCCGCGGAGACCGCACGGACGATGCTCCGGGACGTTGTCCGGGCCCGGGTGTTCGACGAGCGGGCGATAAGCCTCCAGCGACGCGGCTGGATGTCGGGCTACCCGCCGTTCCGGGGCCAGGAGGCCTCCCAGGTGGGTCTCGCCCACGCCATGGCCGACGACGACCCGCTGTTCCCCACCTACCGCGCCAACGCCGTCGCGCTGGCCAGGGGCGTCCCGATGGCGGCCATCCTGGCGTTCCGGCGCGGTCACTCGGAGTTCGCTCTCGCCCACGACCACGAGGCGTTCCCCCAGGCGGTGCCGATCGCCAGCCAGCTCCCCCACGCCGTCGGCGCCGGCATCGCCGCCAACTACCGCGGCGACGACGCCGCGACGGTGGCGTACTTCGGCGAGGGCGCCACCAGCGAGGGGGACTTCCACGAGGCGATGAACTTCGCCGGCGTGTTCGGGGCCCCGGTGGTGTTCTTCTGCGAGAACAACGGCTGGGCCATCTCCATGCCCGAGCACCGCCAGACCCGGACCACCGTCGCCGCGAAGGCCGACGCCTACGGCTTCGACGGCGGCCGCGTCGACGGCAACGACCCCCTGGCCGTCCGCGAGCTGGTCGCGAGCGGGCTCGAGCGGGCCCGGGACGACGAGCCCGTCCTGGTCGAGAGCCTGACCTACCGCCAGGGCGCCCACACCACGAGCGACGACCCGAGTCGGTACGAGCACCGTGGCGAGTTCCCGGCGTGGCGCACCCGGGACCCGCTCGGCCGGTTCGAGACGTACCTCGTCGACCAGGGCGTCGTCGGTGACTCGTTCGTCGCCGACGCCAGGGAGGCGGCAGAGGAGTCGGTCGACGAGGCGGTCGCCGACGTCGAGTCGATGGGCGAGCCGGGGGTCGCGGAGCTGTTCGAGTTCGTCTACGAGGAGCTGCCGCCCCGGCTGGCCGACCAGCGGGCGTGGCTCGAGGCGTTCGGCGACAGGACGGGCGTCGGCCCGCTGGACCGCGGGTGACCGGGGCGGGGGTCACTCCAGGCAGATGTAGGTCTTGGTGTCGGTGACGTTGTCGAGGCCGCGGATGGCGGTGGCGGCGGAGTGCATCACGTCGTAGACCTCCTCGGCCTCCACCTCGGCGATGATGTCGAACTCGCCGGCGACCACGTGGCCCTCGAGGACGTGGTCGGTCGCGAGCACCGCGTCGACCAGCTCCTCGGCGTGGCCCGCGGCGGTCTTGACCATGATGAACGCCCGCACCATGGGCCGCAATACCCCGGGACCGAGCAAAAG
Organism: uncultured Halobacteriales archaeon; assembly: GCA_964459695.1. Lineage (GTDB taxonomy): Archaea > Halobacteriota > Halobacteria > Halobacteriales > Haloarculaceae > CAYWNQ01. Next base: position 16,891 of record CAYWNQ010000008.1, read on the forward strand.
GCTTCCCCCGGGGCAAACCCTTTCATCCCGGTCGGCGTACGCGCCAGTATGCGTTTCGTCATCGTCGGGGCGGGCCGCGTCGGGATGCGGACGGCCCGCGTGCTCCGCGAGGAGGACCACGAGGCCGTCCTCGTCGAGCCCAACCACACGAAGGTCGAGCGCCTCCGCGACGAGGGCTACGAGGTGGTCGAGGGTGACGGCGCACGCGAGGCGGTCCTGCAGGAGGTCGGCCTGGAGTCGGCGGACGGGCTGGCCGCGCTCTCCTCGGACCTGGTGGCGAACTACACGGCCTGCATGATCGGCGCGGGCCACGACTGCCGAACGGTGATGCGCGTCGACGACGACTACCGGGAGTACGTCGTCCGCAAGTACGCCTCGGACGTCGACGAGGTCATCTACCCGGAGCGGCTGGGCGCCATCGTCGCCAAGAACGCCCTCCTGGGCGGCTCCATCCGGGCCATCGCCGACGTGGCCCAGCACCTCCAGCTCGTCGAGCTGACGGTGACCGACGAGTCGCCGATGCGGGGCTACTCGCTGAGCGAACTCGAACTCCCCGCCGACTGCCGGCTCCTGGCGTTCGCGAAGGCCGACGGCAGCTACGCGCTGCCGGACCCCGACACCTCGCTGGAGCTCGGCGACAGCGTGGTCGTCATCGTCGACCACGACTCGCTGGCGACCGTCCGCCGCATCGTCGTGGGCGAGACGTCCCCCGCCGTGCCCGCGGGAGGTGACTGAGCGTGGTGACCGCCTACGTGATGGTCAAGGCCTACACCGGCGAGGCCGACCGGCTGCGCGACGCCATCGAAGCCATCGAGGGGGTCTCGCGGGCCCACATCGTCGCCGGCGACGTCGACATCATCGCGAAGGTGGAGGTGGAGACGCCGGCCGACGTCCGCGAGGTCGCCGCGACTCACATCCGGGGCCTCGACGGCGTCGAGGACACCCAGACCTACATCGCGATGTGAGACGGGCAGGTGGCGTGTCCACTCCTCACAGCGGCGTCCCGCCGCGCTCGCCGCCACCCTCCTGGGTCGCCTGCCCGAGCAGCGTCGCGACCGGCTCCTCGTAGTCGAACCCGGGCACGACGCCCTCCACGTAGGTCCCCTCGGCGTACTCCACGAGCGCCCTGGCGATGGCAGGCACCGCTCCGGGCTCGTCGTGGCCGAACGCCAGGTCGGCGACGACCTCCTCGCCCTCGACGCGCACGTCGCACGTCTCGAGTGTCACGTCGTGGCGGGTCGACGTCGGCGCGTCCTCGAGCCGGAGCGCGAACGTCTCGAACCACCCCTCGGCGAGGGAGTCGCCCACCTCGTCGGCGGTCGCAGCCGCCAGCGTGGGCGCCCGGATGACGAGGCGGTAGTCGTGGTCGGCAGGCCCGGCTGCGGGCACCACCGCGCCGTCCAGCACGGTCGTCGTGAGTCTGAACCCCTCCTCCGTCGGCTCGAAGGCGTCGTGGGCGTTGAGTTCCCGCCGGGCGGCGGGCGGAAGATCGGTCATCGGCGGTCGTAGGTGGCTCGCGGACAAAAGCCCAGCCATCGCTGTCGACCACGACGCGCCTCCATGCGGGGGATGGGATTCGAACCCATGGACCCCTTCGGGAGCGGATCTTAAGTCCGCCGCCTTTGGCCAGGCTCGGCCACCCCCGCGCAGTCCCCAGGTCGACCCGCACGAGAGAAAAGCGGTTCGGTCCGAGGGTTGAAGTGCGAAAGGGCGACCACCGACGCCCGTGCCGCGACGTGCCCGGCGGGGTCAGGAACGGTGTGCGGGCCGCCACGTCGGGACCGGCCGGTCTCCGTGACCACGGTCCGCCTGCTCGCTACCAGTCGACCGACAGCGTGCCGTCCCCGTGGGGGTCGGGGGCGACCTCCTCGCCGCTCCGGCGGTCGACGACGTGGATGACCCCCGCGTCCTTCTTGGCCGGACACACCTCCGCCGCTCGGACGTTGTGCGCCAGGTCGTCCTCGTCGAAGAAGTAGGTCGTCGGCTCCGCGATGCCCGTCGAGAGGCTCAGTTCCCAGTTGTCCGACACCTCGGCGCACTTCCCGGCCCCGATGCACCGGTTGGCCTCGAAGATGACCTTGTAGGGCTTGTCCTCGACCGGCGGGGCGTCCCGCTCGCCGATGTCCGCGGGGTCGACCGGTTCCTCGTCGGCCATCGTCGTCGACTCGGACCGGGCCGGACTAGTGGTTGTCGGTCCCGGGTCGGGACGCCGCCTCGAGCGTCCGGAGCCGGTCGGGCCGGCCGACGGCGTACACCGTCTCGCCGGCGGCCAGCGCCCGCGACCCCGGCGGGATGGGGTCGACGGTGCCGTCCGGGCCGCAGACGGCGACGACGACGGCCCCGACGTCGGCGACCGTCGAGCCGTCGAGGTCGCTGCCGGCCGCGACGGTGGTCGCCCCGAGCGTCTCGTCGGCGGCCCGCAGCAGGGCGGCGAACTCCCGGTCGGCGCGGGGCTCGACCGGCAGCGTGACGAGGCGGAACTCGTCGGTCGGCGACAGCGAGTCGGCGTCGGCGGCGTCGACGGCGACGGTCGCCACGTCGTCGGCGGTGCCCCGCAGGTCGCCGGTGGCGACCCGCTCGGGCCCGTCGGGGCCGGCGGTCCAGAGCTGCACGAGGTCCCCCGCGCTTGCGGCGTGGGCCGGGTCCGCCCGAACCGCCACCCCGACGCTGCCCGGCGGTAACGTGGGCCCGAGTCCGGCCGCGCGACTCCCGACCGCGAGGTAGGTGACGGTCCCCTCCTCGTCGACGTCCACGTCGACGTGGCCCACGCCGTAGTCGTCCCTGACCCGGGCGACGAGCCGTTCGCGGAGCTCCTCGACCGTGAGCCCCCGCTTGAAGACCAGCGTCTCGCCGGCGATATCGCGCTTGCGTGCCGGCTCCACGGGGTCGTAGCCGGCGACGTCGTCGACCTCCTGGGGGAGTTCGACGGTGATGGCCCGGCCCATCGAGCGGACCAGCCGGCCCACGTCGACGTCGGGTCGGTGGGCTCCGTCGCGTCCCGCGACCGCGACGGCGACGCCGTCGCCGGTCCGGCCGCCCGCCGCCGCCGCGACCGCACTCGCGACCAGCGTGGTCGCGTTGAAGAGCACGGCGTCCGTGGCGAGCAGCCCCCGGTCGCCGCCGATGACCGCCCCGAGCGCACCGGCGCTGTTGAGGTAGAGGGCGACGCCGCCGAGGCCGACCAGCACGGCCAGCCCCGGCGGGACCTCGCTCCGGGCGTACCACCGGTGGACGATGCCCATCGCGACCCCGAGGACCGCGGCGAGCGCGACCAGTCCGGCGACGTTGGCGACGGTCGTCATCGGGGCGTCGAGGGCGGGCTGGGTCATCGGAGCACCTCCCCGAACCGGTCCAGGGCGTCCGCCGTCCCGACGGCGACGACCTCGTCGTCGTCGGACAGCGGCGTCGAGTCCGGTGGCCCGACGACCCAGCCCTCCTCTCCGCCGACCGCGAGGAGGGCCACCCCGTGGGCCGAGCGGAGCCCGGCCTCGCCGACGGTGGTGCCGGCCAGCTCGCTGTCCCGCCCGACGGTCAGCTTCCGGAACCGGTGGCCGGCCCGCCGGAGCAGCGACACGAGTTCGAACTCCCGGCGGGTACCCCGCGACTGCACCACGACGGTCGCCCGGTCGGCTGCCACGAGCGGGGCGGCGTCGTCCCGGTCGACCGCCACGGTCACCCGCCCCTCGCCCCCGTCGGTCGTCGCGGCAGCCGCTCCTGCCGGAGGCGCCTCGGCGGGGACGCCGTCCGTGGTCCCGGCCGGCTCCGGCGGCGGCGCCGGGGTCTCCTTCCCACCGTCGCTGCGGGCGCTGATGACGGTCCCGTCGACGGTGGCCCCGTCGGTCAGGAGCGTCACCGTCTCGCCCCTGGCGATGCCGGTGGGGAGGAGGGCATCGACCGACACCGCACGCTTGCCCCTCGGGACGCGGCGGGAGAGCCCCGACAGCGACGGTGCGGCAACGACCGACGCCCGCCCGCGCTCGTCGATGGACACCGAGACGTCGGCCAGGTCGAACTCGGTCCGGAGCCGCTCGGCGAGCCGCGTCTCGAGCGCCGACAGCGGTTCGTCCGCCGGGAGCGTCCACTCGCCCTCGCGGATCGCCGACCGGACGTCGCCGGGCAGCGGCGGATAGCCCTCCATGTCGCCCACCTCGCCGGGGACCGTCACCCGGACGCGACCGTAGCCGCCGACCAGGTCGACGACGTCGGCGGACAGGGTCCGCTCGCGCAGGCGACGCAGCGAGAGCCGGCGGGGGACGGCCGCGCCCATCGCGTCGCCGCGGTTGTGGGCGTAGAACGACAGCATCAGCACGACGACGATGGCGATCACGACGACCGGTGCGGAGGCCTCCTCGCGGATAGTCGGGTCGTTGAGCGCCAGGAGCCCGCCGTTGACCCCGGCGATGCCCAGCGCGAGGACCACGACGCCGAAGCCGGGGATCGACACGTCGGTCACGTACTTGAACACGAACCCCAGCGTCCAGGAGGCCAGCGCGGGGACGATGCCGGTCAGCAGCCCCAGGTAGATCCCGAACAGCACCTCGACCGGGAGCGTGTCGGTGGCCATGGCCCGCCATCCACCCGGCGCCGGTAAACCAGTACCGCCGGAGGTTTTTGTGGACCGGCGTCGGAGTGCCCCCATGGCACGGCCCGCGGGGCGACTGTACCGGACGCGCGCGGCGCTCGTCCTGGTCGCCCTGGTCGCGGTGCTGTCGATGGCGACCGGCGTCGCGTCCATCACGGTGCCGCGGTTCGAGGGACCGCTGGCGGACCTGCTCCCGCAGGCAATCCAGCGGACGGCTGGGTTCACCGGCGTCCTCACCGGGTTCCTGATGCTCGGCTCGGCCTACGGGCTCCGCCGGGGGCTGCGGGCCGCCTGGTACTCGACGGTGGTGTTGCTCCCGCTGACGGCGCTGCAGGGCCTGGCGCAGTCCAGCGTGTTCTCCGTGCCGCTCGTGGTGCTGTCGGTGCTCTCGCTGCCGACGGTGCTGGTCAACCGCGACTCGTTCGACCGGGACCTGTCGCTGTCGGCGACCCAGGCGGCAGCGGTGGTCGCCATCCTGGCGGCCCAGGTGTACGGCACGGTGGGGACCTACGCCCTGCGGGAGGAGTTCGACGGGGTCTCGACGCTGTTGGACGCGTTCTACTACACCCTGGTGACGGCTTCGACGGTGGGGTACGGCGACGCCGCCCCGACGAGCCAGGTGGCCCGGCTGTTCGGGATGAGCGTGGTCGTGGTGGGGACGGCCTCGTTCGCGGCGGCGCTGGGAACGCTCGTCGCCCCGGCGATCGAGGCGCGGTTCAAGAAGGCACTCGGAACCATGACAGACACGGAGTTCGTCGTCGACGACCACGTCGTCGTGGTCGGCGTCAGCGACATGACAGAACCGATCATCGAGGAACTCGCCGCGGCCGACGTCCCGTTCGTGGTCGTCGCGGCGGACCCCGACCGGGCCGCCCACCTGCGGGAGGCCGGCCACGAGGTGCTCACCGCCGACCCGACCGACGAGGAGCCCCTCCAGCGCGTGGGCGTCGAGCGGGCCCGGTCGGCGGTCGTCGCCACCGACGACGACGCCCAGGACGCGATGAGCGTGCTGGCCGCCCGGGAGCTCAACCCCGAGTTGCGCATCGTGGCCGCCGCGACCGACCGGGAGAATGGCCGGAAGCTCCGGCGTGCCGGAGCCGACGAGGTGCTGTCGCCGTCGGTCATCGGCGGCCACCTGCTCGTCCGGTCGGCGCTCGGGGCGACCGACGTGGCCGACGTCACCGACCACATCCTGGCCGACGACCTCGACGGGCGCTGAGCTCAGCCGGGGAAGCCGCGGTCCAGCACGGCGACGTCGGCGTCCAGCTCCCGGATCCGTTCGAACGTCGGCGGCGAGACGAACCTGGAGGCCGTCGAGCGGCCCCCCGACGAGCCGAGGACGACGAGGTCGTACTGGGACTGGTTGTCGGCGATGAAGTCCTCGACGTCGGCCCGCGACACCCGGGTCTCGACGTCGCCGGCGAACGTCTCGACGAGGTCGGCCAGCATCGACTCGGCCCCGCGTCGCCGGCGCTCGCTGTCGATGCACGTGGCGACGGCCACCCGGCCGCTCGCACCGACCAGCCGGCGGGCGAAGTCCACCATGTGGTGGGCCACCTCGCCCGACCGCCGGACCGGCACCAGCACACGCTTCCAGCCGGTCCGCCCGGCGGCCGACCGGTGGGCCAGCACGTCGACGTCGGCGGCGAACAGCCCACGCACGAACGGCGACAGCGCCCCGTGGCGCTCCTCGTAGGGCGTGACGACCAGGTCGCAGTTCGTCCGGCGGGCGGTCTCGGCGACCGTCCCCGCGTCGTCGCCGACCGCCACGACGACCTCGCAGGGGACGCCGATCTTGGTCTCGACGTGGCGCGCCCGGCGCTCGAGGTCGGCGGCGACGTCCTCGGCGGCGCGGCGCTCGGCGGGCGAGTCGGCGGCCACGGCCTCGCCGTCGCCGGCCGGTGGTCCCCCGTCAGTCCGGACCGCGCGGTCGGCGAGGACGTCCCGCTCGGCCTGGGCCAGCGCGGCGTCGTCGACGGCGTCCAGCAGGACGACCTTGCCGGCCTCGTGGGCGGCGGCGAGTCGCGCGCCGAGCATCAGCGTGGCCATCCGGTGGTCGCCCCGCATCGGCACGAGCACGTGGTCGTCGCTGGTGGTCGACCGGTAGAGATACCGCGACCGCTGCTCGTACACCCGGTCGCGCCAGACCACGAACACCCCGGCCACCAGCAGCGTCGAGAGCAGGACGCTGGCGACGTACTCGCGGGGCAGCGCCTCGATGCCCGGCAGGTCCACGAACGGCACCAGCAGCGCCGTCGAGTACGCCGACGGCTCCTCGGCGTCCAGCGCCCAGGTCACCACCCCCGTCAGCAGGACGGCGAACGCGGCCACCCCCGCGGGGACCTGGAAGTCGCCGGGACTGACGCCGAGCCCGACCGCCCCAGCGCCCCACAGGGCCAGCCACCCGCAGACCGCACCCGTGGTGAGCCCGACGACGAACCGCCGCGGCGAGGCGTAGCGCTCCTCCGGGTGGGCGAACAGCGTGTAGGTGCCCGACGCCAGCGGCGGGAACAGGAGGAACGGCAGCACCGCGGTGGCGTTCGAGAGGAAGGTCACCAGCCCCACCAGCAGCGGGACGAACACCAGCACCGAGACGTGGACCAGGTTGCCGGTGTGCTCGAGCCACGCCCGGAGCTCGCCGACCTCGCGGCGCTCGACCCGCCGGGCCCTGTCGAGCGCGGTCCGCAGGCGGGCCAGCACGTCCTCGCGCATCGCCCGCGGGTTGGCCGGCGTCCGGAAAGTGCGTTTCCCCTCGTGGTCGTGGGTGTGCCGCCCGGCACGATCGGTCGCCGCCGCACAACAGCGGCACGGCATCGCCCCCACCACCACGGACTACCGGCTTCGCGTGCCCCGATCGTACCGCTGGAAAGCCCCCGCCTTCGCCCTTCCCACGGCCGCCCCGCCGACCGCTGCTCGTGCTTGA
>CAYWNQ010000009.1:0-24289 GCA_964459695.1 uncultured Halobacteriales archaeon
TCCCCGGCCCGTTCGCGGTGCTCAAGGGCCACAACCTCTCCGATGGGGGGGCGGTGGCCGCGCTGTTCGTGGCCCCCCCGGGGGTGTTCGGCCACCGCGTGGCCGACCCGACGGCGTACGGCGTCCTCACGGTCGAGGACGGGACGGTGACCGGCATCGTCGAGAAGCCCGACGACCCGCCGACCGACCTGGCCAACGCGGGGGCGTACGCCTTCCCCGCGACGGCGCGCGAGTGGCTCGACGTCCCCGAGAGCGACCGCGGCGAGCACGAGATCACCGACGTGCTCGCCCGCGTCGTCGACGAGCACGAGGTCCGGGTCATCGAGGCCGACCGCTGGATGGACGTCGGCCGCCCGTGGGAGCTGCTCGCGGCCAACGAGTGGAAGCTCGGCGGCCTCGACCGCCGCGTCGACGGCGAGGTCCGTGGCGACGCCGACCTCCGGGGACCCGTCGTCGTCGAGGACGGCGCGACCGTCGAGTCCGGCGTCGTCGTCGAGGGCCCGGCGCTGGTCCGGAGCGGCGCCAGCGTCGGACCCAACGCGTACGTCCGCGGGGCGACGTTGCTGGGGCCAGAGACCCACGTGGGCCACGGCGTCGAGGTGAAGAACAGCGTCATCATGGCCGGCGCTGCGGTGCCCCACGTCTCCTACGTCGGCGACAGCGTCGTGGGCCCCGGGGCCAACCTCGGCGCCGGCACGCAGGTGGCGAACCTCCGCCACGACGACGAGCCGGTCGCCGTCACCGTCAAGGGCGAGCGGGTCTCGTCGGGCCGGCGCAAGTTCGGCGCCGTCGTGGGCCCGGAGGCGAAGACGGCGGTCAACACGTCGCTCAACGCCGGCGTCGTGCTGTCGCGGGGCGCCACGACCGCTCCCGGCGAGGCGGTCCTGCGGGACCGCTGAGGCGTCGCCGGGACGCCAGACGTTATGTGGGCGGCCCGGAATCGGCCGGTATGCTCGACCGACCGGACCTCTCGGGCTCGACGGCGTTCGTGACCGGCACCACGCGGGGCATCGGGAAGGCGCTGGCGCTCGCGCTGGCCGACCAGGGCTGCAACGTCGTCTCGACGGGCAAGACCGTCGATGACTCGGACTCGGACCTCGAGGGGACCATCCACGCGACCGCCGAGGCGTGTCGCGACCGCGGCGTCGAGTCGCTGGCCATCCAGCTCGACGTCCGCGACCCGGCCGCCGTCGACGCCGCGGCCGAGGAGGCCATCGCCGAGTTCGGCGACGTCGACGTCGTCGTCAACAACGCCAGCGCCATCCAGCTGGCGAACGTCGAGAACCTGCCGCCCGAGCGGTTCGACCTCCTGACGGACGTCAACGTTCGGGGGACCTACCTCGTAGCACGGGCGTTCGCCGACCACCTGGCCTCCCTCGAGGAGGCGTGGCTGCTGGCCAACGCGCCGCCGGTCACGGTCGACCGGTCGCCGGGCAAGGCGCCGTACGCCTGGTCGAAGCTCGGCATGTCGTTCGTCACGCTGTCGATGGCCGACGAGCTGGGCGGGACCGTCGGCTGCAACTCCTTCTGGCCCGTGACGGCCATCGACACCCGGGCGACACGCTACTTCGGCCTCGGCACCGAGGACGACTGGCGGTCGCCCGACGTCGTCGCCGACGCCGTGCTGGCGCTGCTGTCGCGTGACCCGGCGGCGTGCACCGGCAACGCCTTCTACGACGAGGAGCTGCTCCGCGAGGCGGGCGTCGAGGACTTCTCGCCGTACAACCTCACCGAGGGCGACCCGGAGCCGACCTCGGCGGCGATGTTCGATCCCGACTTCGAGCGCCCGGCGTAGGGCGGCAATTTCGGGGCCCAACAGGGGGTCATAAGTGCCACCGATTCCTCGCCCCGGGTGAATGGTCGACCCGACCTCCGACCTCGGCGAGGACGTGGCCGAGGCCGACGCACCCCGGTGTGGCACCTGCGACGAGCCCATCGTCGAGGCCGCCACCCACCGCGTGGTGACCTGGGTCGACGACGGGACGGTCCGGACCGTGCACTTCTGCGACGTGGCGTGTCGGCGCGACTGGGACGGCGAGTGACGCGAGAAGCGGCGTGTGGAGGGGGGTTTCCCTACCCAAGGTGACAGTCGGGGCCCGTCACACGCCGGCTTGCTCTACCGGGTCAGCGGTGGTAAGTCCTGCGGGCCGCTCACAGCAATGACCGCTCCAGCACGATGGCCGAGAGGTTGTTGGCGAACACCAGGAGGCCGGCGACGACGAGCAGCCCGAGGTACACCTCGATCGCCAGCGCGAAGGGTCGTCGGAGCCGGGGCGGCGACCGCCGCAGCATCTCGAGCAGCGCGTAGAAGAACGCCACCACGAGGACGACGGCGGCGACGTTCGCGACGGCGAGCACGACGATGCCCCGCTGGAGCGCCCACGCCATCAGCGGGTTGGCCTCCGCCGACGTGCCGAGCCTCGCGGCTGCGAAGATGGTGGTCAGCATGTCGACCGTCACGAGCAGGAACAGGGCGACGGCGATCCAGGACCAGTACTCCTGGATGCGATCCGGTCCCGGTGGCGCCATCGCCGGACAGAGGGGCCCCGCGGGAATAACATCTGCGACGTAGGTCCGTGCAGCACTGACGGCGGTCCGTGCGCTTATGTCCGGCCGGCGTCTGGGTCCGCCCACGATGCCGACTGACACCGAGGTCGCGTCGGTCATGACGGCGCCGGTCGAGACCATCGACCCGGACGCCACCATCGCCGAGGCCGCGCGGCTGCTCGACGAGCGAGGCATCGGCTCGCTGGTCGTCGGCGAGGGGCGCATCCAGGGCATCCTCACCGAGTCCGACGTGGTGGCGAGCGTCGGCGCCGAGCGCGACCCGACGACGACCACGGTCGCGGACCTGATGTCCGAGCCGGTGGTCACCATCAGGCCCCACGAGTCCATCCAGGTCGCCGGCGACCGGATGGGGAGCAACGGCGTGAAGAAGCTGCCCGTGACCGAGGCCGGCGAGGCCGTCGGCATCGTCACGACGACGGGCCTGGCGCTGCACCTCCCGGACTACCGCATCGAGATGGCGTCCCAGCCCGAGCCGGACGTCAAGAAGGGCGAGTACGAGTAGTCAGCGGTCCAGCAGCGCGAACGCCTGGTACAGCACCATCATCACGATGGGGAGCACCAGCACGGCGAGGGCGCCCACGAGCAGGACGCTCCCCGTGGTCCCGGGGGTCTGCCAGACCTGGCCGGGCTCGAACCCCCCCACCGACGGCAGTGCCGGGTAGGCGACCGCGGCCCCGACGACCGCCCCGAGGACGAACGCGACCGCCCCGCCGGTTCCCGACCGTGCTGCGGTGGAACTCACGACCGCCATCTCGACCGGCGCTCACATAAGTACCGTGGCCCGCAGCAGCGCCTCGACGCCGGGGCCGACGAGGACGGCGGCGACGGCGGTGGCTGCGAGGCTCCCCACCGGCTCGTTGCGCTCGGTCAGCCGGCCCAGCACGCTCAGGGCGACCAGCCCGACGGCCAGCGTCGCGGCGGCGACGGGCACCGGGCCCACCGGCACCGACCCGGGGGCCATCGCCAGGGCCTCGCCGGCGGGCCCGCCGATGCCCCGGTCGTCCCGCAGCAGCAGCGCCCACGCCCCGGCCGACACGCCGGCACCGAACAGCACGAGCATGCCCAGGCCGCGGGTCCGGCCGACGCCCACGGGGTCGACCTCGTGGTGGGCGAGCCCGAGGACGACCGCCACCACGCCGGCGACCACCGGCATCCCGATCAGGAAGACGGCAGACCGGACGGTCACGTCGGCGTGGGCGATCAGCAGCACGGTGACGAGCGCCGTGGCGGCGCCGGCGCCGCCCGCCGCGAGCCTGGTACCGTCCGGCATCGATCCTCGCCGGACGGCCGCCTCCCGGAACGGGAACCAGAGCAGGCCGGCGGCCACGGCGGTGGCGAGGTAGACCGCGCCGGCCCCGAACAGCGGCCGGAGGGCGTCCGGGTAGCCGGACGTCCCGGCCAGGACGTGGGCCAGGGCCCCCGCGACCATCCACGGCGCCGCGGCCAGGCCGTGCTCCGGCCGGACGGTCCGGTCCTGCCGGGCGAGAGCGGCGAGCGTGACGACCGCCGCGGCCCCGAGCCCCGCGAGCACCCGCTCGACCATACGGAGCCACCCATCCGGACGCGAGAAATAGCTTCCCCTCGCCGCCGGCGCAACCGTTAGGCCCGTGCCCGTCGAGGGTGTCCCCGTGGAGGACGTCGTCGACTGGCTCCGGGACAGACCGTACCACGAGGGCCAGGTGACCCACCACCGGACGGTCCCGGCCAGCGAGGCCAGTTTCGCCGACCTGGACGTGGACGACCGCCTCGCCGCCGCGCTGGCCGACCGGGGCATCGAGCGCCCGTACGCCCACCAGGCCGAGGCGGTTCGGGCGGTCCGGGCCGGGCGGGACGTCGTGCTCGCGACGCCGACGGCGAGCGGCAAGAGCCTCGCCTACACCGTCCCGGCGTTCGAGCGGGCGATGGACGACCGGGCGACGGCGCTGTACGTGGCCCCGCAGGTGGCGCTCATCACCGACCAGGCCGACACGCTCTCGTCGCTGGCCGGCGACCTCGGGTTCGCCTCCGGCGTCCGCGTCGACCGGTACACCGGCCGGCTCTCGCGCTCGGAGAAGGAGGCCGTCCGGGAGCGCCAGCCGACCGTGCTGCTGACGACGCCGGACATGCTCCACTACGGCATCCTGCCCCACGGCCGGCGGCTCTGGGACTGGTTCCTCGAGCGCCTGGAGACGGTCGTGGTCGACGAGGTCCACGAGTACCGCGGCGTGTTCGGCAGCCACGTGTCGCTGGTGTTGCGCCGGCTCTCGCGGCTGGCCGCGGAGTTCGGCGCCGACCCGGAGTGGCTCTGCTGCTCGGCGACGGTCGGCAACCCCGTCGAGCACGCCGCGACCGTCACCGGGCGTCCCGCCGAGGGCTTCGCGTGCGTGACCGAGGACGCCAGCGCGACGGGGCCGCGCCACTGGCTGTTCTGGAACCCGCCGACCTACGACGACGAAGAGGCCGGCTTCGGGGACGGCGGCCGCCGGCGCTCGAACCACGTGGCGACCAAGCGGCTGTTCGTCGACCTCGTGGCCCGCGGCCACCAGACCGTCGCGTTCACGGGGGCCCGCCAGACCGCGGAACGCTACGCCTCCGAGAGCGCCGACGCGCTGGGCGAGCGCGGCGACCACGACGCCGCCGGCGGCGTGACGGCCTACCAGGCCGCGCTGCCAGACGACCGCCGCCGCACCGTCGAGGACGGCCTCCACGACGGCTCCATCCGGGGCGTCTGGTCGACGAGCGCCCTGGAGCTGGGCGTCGACGTCGGCGGGCTGGACGCGGTGCTGCTCGACGGCTACCCCGGCACGCGGATGGCGGCGTTCCAGCGCGCCGGCCGCGCCGGCCGGGGCGAGGACCCGGCGCTGGTCGTCCTGGTCGCCGACGAGGACCAGCTCGACCAGTACGTCGTCGCCAACCCGGCGTCGTTCTTCGGGGGCGACCCCGAGCGGGCGGTCGCCAACCCGGCGAATCCGGAGGTGCTGCCCGACCACGTGGCCGCGGCGGCCCACGAGCGGTGGCTCCGGCCCGGCGACGACCGACAGTTCGGCGAACGGTTCCCGGACGTCGTGGCGGCCCTCGAGGCCGACGGCACCCTCGACCGTCGTGACACCGCCGGCGGCGTCCGGTGGACGACCGCCGGCTCGCCGGCCCACGACGTGAACCTCCGGCGCGTCGACGACCGGGAGGTCCGGCTCCGGGACCGCCGCGACGGCAGCGTGCTCGCGACGCTGCCGTTCGCCGACGCCCTCCGGGACGCCCACAGGGGGGCCATCTACCACCAGCAGGGCCAGTCCTACGAGGTGGTGGAGCTGGACCTCGACGCCGGCGTCGCCGACTGCGAACCCACCTGGGCGGACTACTACACGCGGGTGCGCCACGACAAGGCGATGACCGTGGAGGCGGACGTCGACGAGAAGCGCCTGCCGGCCCGCGAGGACTGCGTAGTCCGGTTCGCCGAGGTCACCCGGCGCAAGCAGATCACCGGCTTCGAGCGCCGGGACGCCGGCTCCGGCGAGCTGCTCGGCGAGGAGCCACTCGACCTGCCCGAGACCAGTCTCACCACCCGGGCACTGTACCTCACCGTCCCCGACGACGTCGTCGACGCGATGGCGGCGGTGGGCGACGTCCCCGGCGGCCTCCACGCCGCCGAGCACGGTACCATCGCGATGTTTCCCGCCGAGGTGCTGTGCGACCGTCGGGACGTCGGCGGCCTCTCGACGCCGCTGCACCCCCACACCGGCGAGCCGACCGTGTTCGTCTACGACGGCCACCCCGGCGGCGTCGGGCTGGCCCGCACCGGCTACGACGACGTCGCCGACCTGCTGGCCACCACGCTCGCGATGCTGCGGGCCTGCGACTGCGACGACGGCTGTCCGGCCTGCGTGCAGTCGCCCCACTGCGGCAACGCCAACGACCCGCTTTCCCGGGCAGCCGCGACGGTCATGCTGGACGAGCTCACGGCCGGCGACCGAGGCTCTTAATCCCGCGGCTCCCCTGACCGGGGGCGTGGACGAGGCTGCCGTCGACGGCGCCGACGCGTTCACCCACCTGACGGGACCGGTCCGGGACGCGCTGTCCGAGCGGGGGTTCGACGCCCCCACCGAGCCCCAGCGGAAGGCGGTCCCGCCGATAGCCGCTGGTGCCGACGCGCTGGTCGTCGCCCCGACCGGCACCGGCAAGACCGAGACCGCGATGCTGCCGGTGCTGTCGGCCATCGTCGAGCGCGAACCGCGGTTCGGCGTCCAGGCGCTGTACGTCACGCCGCTGCGGGCGCTGAACCGCGACATGCGCGACCGGCTGGAGTGGTGGGGCGACCGGCTGGACGTCGCCGTCGACGTGCGCCACGGCGACACCACCGACTACCGGCGGCGCAAGCAGGCCGAGGAGCCACCGGACGTGCTGGTGACGACCCCGGAGACGCTCCAGGCGATGTTCACCGGGAAGAAGCTCCGGCGGGCGCTCGCGGACGTCGACCACGTCGTCGTCGACGAGGTCCACGAGCTCGCCGCGGCCAAGCGCGGCGCCCAGCTCACGGTCGGCCTCGAGCACCTCCGGGAGCACGCCGGGCGGTTCCAGCGGGTCGGCCTCTCGGCGACGGTCGGCGACCCCGCGGAGGTGGGCCGGTTCCTCACGGGCGGGCGGGGCTGCGAGATCGTCCAGGTCGACGTCGGCTCGAACCTCGACCTCGCCGTGCGCGAGCCCAGCGTCACCGACGCCGACGAGGACGCCGCCGGCGAGCTGCTGACCGACGCCGATGTCGCCGCCCACGTCCGGGCCGTCGACGAGCTGGTCGCCGACCACGACTCGACGCTGATCTTCGTCAACACCCGCCAGACCGCCGAGGGGCTGGGCTCGCGGCTGAAGGCCTACGGCACCGACGTCGGCGTCCACCACGGCTCGCTCTCGAAGGACGCCCGCATCGACGTCGAGGACCGATTCAAGGACGGCGATCTCGACGCGCTGCTGTGCACCTCCTCGATGGAGCTCGGCATCGACGTGGGCCACGTCGACCACGTCGTCCAGTACCAGAGCCCCCGGCAGGTCTGCCGGCTGCTCCAGCGCGTCGGCCGGGCCGGCCACCGCAGCGGCCAGGTCTCGGCGGGCACCATCCTGACGACCCGCCCCGACGACACCTTCGAGTCGCTGGTCATCGCCGACCGGGCGACCCGCGGCAAGGTCGAGCCGGCGGGCATCCACGACGGCTCGCTAGACACCGTCGCCAACCAGGTCGCCGGCCTCGTGATGGGCCACGGCGAGATCCGCGCCGCCCGGGCCTACGAGGTCCTCACCCGGGCGTACCCTTTCCGGGACCTCGACCGGTCGGCGTTCAAGGACGTCGTCCGGGAGCTGGCAGACAACCGCGTCGTCTGGCTCGACGAGGAGGCCGACACCCTCGAGAAGCGCCGGGGCACCTGGCAGTACTTCTACGACAACCTGTCGATGATCCCCGACGAGGACAACTACGAGGTGACCGACGTCGCCTCGGGCGACACCGTCGGGACGCTGGCCGAGCGGTTCGTCGTCAACTTCGCCGAGCCCGGCGAGATCTTCATCCAGGGCGGCGAGATGTGGCGCATCACCGAGGTCGGCGCGGACGACGAGGAGGTGACCGTCACGCCCGTCGAGGACCCGGCCGGGGAGGTGCCGGCCTGGGTCGGTCAGGAGATCCCCGTCCCGTACGCCGTCGCACAGGACGTCGCCCGCCTCCGGGCGGAGGCCCGCGAGGGCCTCGACGCCGGCCGACCCCCGTCGGCGGTCGCCGCCGACCTGGCCGACCGGTACCCCACCGACCGGGCGACCGCAGCGTCGGCTCTCGAACAGGTCGAGGCCCACGAGGCGGCGATGCCCGACGCCGACCGCGTCGTGGTCGAGTGCGAGGGCCGCGAGATCGTGTGCACGGCCGCCTTCGGCCACAAGGTCAACGAGACGCTCGGGCGGCTGCTGTCGGCACTGCTCGGCCAGCGCACGGGCTCGTCGGTCGGGCTCGACGTCGACCCCTACCGGATCGAATTCGAGGTGCCAAGCGGCGTGACGCCGGGCGCCGTCGTCGAGCTGCTGGAGACCACCGACCCCGACCACGTGGCCCACCTCGTGGAGCTGTCGCTCAGGAACGCCGACTCGCTAAAGTTCACCATCGCCCAGGTGGCGACCAAGTTCGGCGCGCTCAAGCGCTGGAAGGGCGGCGGCTCGTTCGGCAGGGACCGCCTGCTCGCGGCGCTGGAGGGCACGCCCATCTACGAGGAGGCCGTCAGGGTGACGCTCCACGAGGACCTTGACGTCGACGGCGCCGCCGGCGTGCTGGCGGCGGTCCGGGACGGCGACGTCGCGATCATCACGGTGGGCGAGCGGACCGCCATCGGCACCGGCGGCCGGTCGTCCGGTCGGGAGCTGCTCTCGCCGGAGAACGCCGACGCCAGCGTCATCGAGACCGTCCGCGAGCGCATCCAGGGCGACCGGATGCGGCTGCTCTGCCTCCACTGCCGGGACTGGGAGCGCACGCGGACGGTCGAGCGGATCCGCGACCAGCCCGAGTGCCCGCAGTGTGGCTCGACCCGCATCGCCGCGCTCAATCCCTGGGCCGAGGAGGTCGTCGCCGCGGTCCGGGCCGACGACAAGGACGACGACCAGGAGAAGATGACCCGGCGGGCCTACCGCGCGGCGAGCCTGGTCCAGAGCCACGGCAAGCGGGCCGTCGTGGCGCTGGCCGCCCGGGGCGTCGGGCCCCACAACGCCGCCCGCATCATCAACAAGCTCCGGGAGGACGAGGACGCGTTCTACCGGGACATCCTCACGCGGGAGCGCGAGTACGCCCGGACCAGGTCGTTCTGGGACTGACCGGACCCCAGGTTCAAGTCCGATAGCGCGGCCACCGGCCCCATGACCTGACGCGACCCGCGGGGCGGTCCAGGCAGGTGCGCGACGCGCCGTCCCGCGTTCGGGTCCCCAGGCGTCGCCTGCTCGCACCCGGGTCAGTGCTCGGCCAGTGCGGCCTCGAAGTGGGCAGCCCGTAGCTCGACCGCCCCGGCCCGGTCGGCGGCGTCCTCGGGCGCCGTCTCGGAGGCGACCTCCCGGATCGCCCGCATCGCGGCCGACCTGGCCAGCGCTGCCAGCTCCGCCCCCGAGTAGCCCTCGGTCTCGACGGCGAGCTCGTCCAGGTCCACCCCGGGCGCCAGGGGCTTGTCCTCCAGGTGGACCGCGAGGATCTCCCGGCGGGCCGCCCGGTCGGGCTCCGGAACGGTGACGTGGGTCTCCAGTCGACCCGGTCGGAGCAACGCCTGGTCCAGCGACTCCGGCCGGTTGGTCGCAGCCACCACGACCACGTCCGGGTTGTCCTCGAGGCCGTCCAGCTCGGTCAGCAGCTGGGAGACGACCCGCTCGGTCACCTCGTGGCCCGCGCCGCGGGCGCCGGCCAGCGCGTCGACCTCGTCGAGGAAGACGATGGCCGGCGCCGCCTGGCGCGCCCGGTCGAACAGGTCCCGGACGGCACGCTCGGACTCGCCGACGTAGCGGTCGAGCAGCTCCGGCCCGTTGACGGCGACGAAGTTCACGTCGCTCTCGCCGGCCAGCGCACGGGCCAGCAGGGTCTTGCCCGTGCCGGGCGGCCCGTGGAGCAACACGCCCGACGGCGGGTCGGTGTCGGTCGCGTCGAACAGGGGACCGTACCGGAGCGGCCACCGGACGACCTCCTCGAGGGTGCGCTTCGCGTCGGCGAGCCCGCCCACGTCGTCGAACGTGGTCTCGGGCGCCTCGGCGACGTGCTCGCGCATCGCGGAGGGCTCGACTGCCGCCAGCGCCTCCCGGAAGTCCTCGTGGGTGACGGTCGGCTCCTCGCCGCCGCGCCGGAGGGCCACCATCGCGGCCTCGGTCGCCACCTGCTCGATGTCGGCGCCGACGAACCCGTGGGTCCGGGCGGCGACGACGTCGAGGTCGACGTCGTCGGCCAGTGCCATCCCGCGGGTGTGGACGTCGAGCACCTCCCGGCGGCCGGCCTCGTCCGGGGGCCCGATCTCGACCTCGCGGTCGAACCGGCCGCCCCTGCGCAGCGCCGGGTCGATCGCGTCGACCCGGTTGGTGGCTCCGACGACCACGACGTCGCCCCGGCCCTCCAGGCCGTCCAGCAGCGTCAGCAGCTGCGCGACGACGCGGTTCTCCATGTCGGCGTCCTCGTCCCGCCTGGCGGCGATGGAGTCGAGCTCGTCCACGAAGACGATGCTCGGCGCCTCGGCCTCGGCCCGTTCGAAGGTCGCCCGGAGCTGCTCCTCGCTCTCGCCCTTGTACTTCGAGACGATCTCCGGCCCGGAGACGACCTCGAAGTGGGCCTCGACCTCGTGGGCCACCGCCCGGGCGATGAGGGTCTTCCCGGTGCCTGGCGGCCCGTGTAGCAGGACGCCCTTCGGCGGGTCGATGCCGAGCCGGCGGAACCGCTCGGGCTCGGCCAGCGGGAGCTCGATGGTCTCGCGGACCAGCTCGAGCTCGTCGTCGAGACCGCCGATGTCCTCGTAGGTCGCACCGTCGGGGTGGTCGACGTCTTCTGTCTCGGACTCGTCGTCGCCCGCCTCGGGGCGGGCGCTGCCCCGCTGCAGGGTGAGGTCGGTCCGCTCGGTGACCCGGACGGCCCCGTCGGGGTCGGTACCGACGACCCTGGCCCGCAAGCCGACCCGCTCGACGGTGACCGTCTCGCCGACCCGGAGCGGACGGTCGAGTAGCCCCGCCCGCACCGCCTCGCGCTCGGCCTCGTCGAGGTCGCCCGGGGCGGCCAGCGTCACCGCCCGGGCCTCGTCGACCGACACCGGCTCCACGATCACCGTCTCGCCCACCGTGACCCCCGCGTTGGCCCGCGTGTCGGCGTCGATGCGGACGCCCTCCGCCGTCCCGGGCCAGACCTTCGCCACCGTGGGCCGCTCGCCGCTGACGACGACCGTGTCGCCCGAGAGGACGCCGAGCCGGTCGCGGGCGTCCTCCGGGAGCCGCGCGACGCCCCGGCCGGCGTCGCGCTTCTCGGCGGCCAGCACGGCCAGTTCGACCCCGTCGCTCATGGCGTCGAGGGAGGGGCTCGCGGCGCTTCAGGGTTCCGCCCGTTCGACGCGCCTAAGCGCCTCCCCCGGCTGCCCCAGGTACGAACCGGACCGACCGACGGGGCGCCGGCGCTCGCGGCGCTCGCCGTGCTGCTGGTCGGCGCCGCACCGGTGGGCACCCGCTGGCCGGGTCGACCGGTCGGTCCCCGCCGACGTAGACCCTGGGGCTGGTCGAATAGCCCGCCGGCTGCCGGTTCGGAGAAACGCATTTACGCCGGGGCGACCCACGAGGCAGTATGGTCGAACAGACGGAGCGCGACGACATGACCTGGTTCGTCTGCGAGAAGTGCGGGATGATGTTCGACGACCGCGACGACGCCGAGCAGCACGAGGCCAACTGCGACGCCGAGGGCCCCTCCTACATCCAGTGATCGTCCGGTGCTCCGCCCCTACAGGCGGTCTCGGTGCTCCTCGGCCAGCCGGTTGGCCTGCTCTCGGGTCTGGGTGACCTCCCACCGAACCTGCGCGGCGTCACCGTAGGCCACCGCCTCCTTCAGCTCGTCCCTGAGGGGACCGGTCTCGACAGCGACGACGGTCCCGTCGGCGTCGCCCAGCTCGTAGACGCCCCACCGGTCGGGCACGCCCCCCACCGTCGCACGTTCCAGCGGCTTCCAGGCCTTCCGCAGCGGCATCAGTCGCCGCCCTCCCCGGCGCCCGACGCCTCGGCGACCAGCTCGTAGGAGTGCTCGCTCACCTCGTCCTCGACGAACACGAACACGCGGCCGTCGACGACGTCGGGGTCTGCGGCGACCTCGGCCCGGAGCCCGTGGTTCGTGGCCTCGACGCCCGGGAACACGGCGGTGGACTCGCCCTCGGCGAGCAGGACGCGCCCGACGCCGGTGGACGCGAGCACGTCGTCGTGGGTCCGGCGGTCGTTGACGTAGACGAGCACGCCCTCGGTCTCCGTGGGGTCGGTCACGAGCACGTGGACCTCCTTGCCGGGGCCGGTGCGGACCGACCTCTCGCGGCGCTCGGGGACGCCGTGGTAGAACACGCTCCGGTCGTCGGTGTAGGTGACCTCGACGCCCTCGGGCTCCAGGGAGACCCCGACCGTCTCCGGGGCGACGTCGCTGCGGGCGCTCATCGGCGGTGGTTGTCGCCGCCCGCTGATAAGGAACCCGTTCGGTCAGCACAATCGTTTTTTCGTCGTCGGGCCGACGTGTCGACCATGGGAATCCGCGCTGGCCTCAGCACCCGCCGGGCCCTCCTCGCCGTGGCGTTCGTCCTGGTCGTGGCCGTCGCACTGCTCGAGGGGACCGGACGTGTGGGGCCGTTGTTCGCGACCCAGATCCTCGTGGTGGCAGCCTGGTTCGTCGCCAGCAGCTTCGACGCCGTCCGAGCCCACCGCGCCTACGACCTGGCGAGCGCGGTCTGGCTGGGATCGGTCTTCCTCCTCGCGTACCTGTCCGAGGGTGGTGGGCTCCTCCTCACGGCGCTCGTCGTACTCGCCGGTCTCGGGGTCGCCGTGGAGCTCTACAACTATCGGAACGACGCCTCGGTGCTCCGGTTCGACGCCTGAGACGCCGCCGGGCGGCAGATTCGTGCCAATCACCACCGCTATGTAGCCGCGCCGCCGACCCCCGGTCGATGGAGGCCAGCGCAGAGGCCCCCGCCGCGGGGACGGTGCTCAACGCCCTGGCGAACGGCTACGGCGCGGCGTTCGCAATCGACGAGCCCGTCAGGGCGACCGTCACCCTCGGCGACGGCGACGGCGTGACCGCCACGGTGGCCGGCGAGCCCGACGCCGACACCGCCCTCGTCGAGCGCTGCGTCGAGCGCGTCGTCGACCGGTTCGGCGACGGCCAGGGCGCGACCGTCCGGACCGAGAGCGACGTCCCGATGGCCGCCGGCCTGAAGTCCTCCTCAGCGGCCGCCAACGCGACGGTGCTGGCGACGCTGTCGGCGCTGGACGTCGACCTCGAGCCCGCGGCGGCGGCCCGCATCGGCGTCGCCGCGGCCCGCGACGCCGGCGTGACGGTCACCGGCGCGTTCGACGACGCCGCGGCGTCGATGCTCGGTGGCGTCGCCGTCACCGACAACGCCGAGGACGAGCTGCTGGCCAGGGGCAGCGTCGACTGGGACGTGCTCGTCTGGACCCCCGACGAGCAGGCGTTCTCCGCCGACGCCGACGTCGAGCGGTGCCGGCGGCTCGCCCCGGTGGCCGACCTCGTCGCCGACCTGGCGCTGGACGCCGAGTACGCCCGCGCGATGACCGTCAACGGGTTCGCGTTCGCGGCGGCGCTGGAGTTCCCCGCCGAGCCGCTGGTCGAGGCGCTGCCCCACGCCGCCGGCGTCTCGCTGTCGGGGACCGGACCGAGCTACACCGCAGTCGGCGACCGGGCGGACCTTGAGCCGGTGCGTGCGGCCTGGAGCGAACGAGATGGAACCACATGGCTGACCACGACACGGACGCGCGGAGCCCGGAGGACATGACCCTCGAGGAGCTCCGCACGGAGATCAGGAGCATCGACCGCGAACTCGTCGAACTCATCGCGCGGCGCACCTACGTCGCCGACTCCATCGCCGCGGTCAAGCGCGAGGAGGGGTTGCCGACCACCGACGAGGACCAGGAGGAGCGGGTGATGGAGCGCGCCGGCGAGAACGCCGAGCAGTTCGACGTCGACGCCAACCTCGTGAAGGCCATCTTTCGGCTGCTCGTCGAGTTGAACAAGGTCGAACAGCGCGAGAGCAGGTAGGTGGAAGAGAGGCTTCTACGGGATTTCTAACTGCGCCAGTGGGTTGAGCCACGGTTCTCGACGCCATTCTACCACGTTTCGAAATCGACGAGCAACCGGAAGATTCGACGCAAGTCCGTTGCACACGCCGCCACGACTGCTTCGAACAGTATACCCAGTCAGTACAGACTGACCTATCATCGGTGAGTACAGATGAAGCAGTTGACGGAGATAACCTCCTCTCGAACTGATCGATCGGGTTTTGCTGAGTACGGACGCGAATACAAATTGGTCGAAGACTACGACCCCCGTGGCGAGATATTTGTGGTGGGGCTATCCCTGACCCGGACAATCTGATGAGTGACCGCACACTTTCCAACTTTTCTGAAGAAATCGCGCTGTGCTTACGTTCTCTCAACCCAGCAGCTCTCCCGTGCTATATCAATGGATTGTTGTAACGAGATCCCTGAATATATTCCGCGCGTCGGTCAGCAGAAAACCCGGATCTGTTGTCGCTGAGTCTCGCTTTTCGCGCTGCTTGTCCTCCATCACGGTGCCGGGGTGCTGTCAGTCGAACATCGCGGCGACCAGAATAATTGCTCCGGGAGGTGTCACTCCAATTGGAGTACTCTAGTCCTCTACGATTCGATTATAAGATACTATTCCCTGCACGTCGGGATCGTTGAGTAAGTTCTTCGCCCGACCATGGAGTCGGACCCAAGAACCATCAGCGTGCTTGAATCGAAATCCTATCTCTGGCATATGATCAGGGTTCTCCATAGCCTCCTGGAACTTTTCCATCGCTTGCTCCACATCTTCCGGATGGATATAATCGAACGCGTTCTCACCGATCACGTCCTCTGGTTCGTACCCGAGATTCCACTCACTGGAGGGAGAGACGTATCGAATGGACCCGTCAGCGCCGATCACCGGAATCACGTCTGTAGAGTGCTCGATGAGTTTCGAGAAGAACCGCCGCGTATGAGCCGCTGATTGCTCGGAACGGTATTTCTGAACAGCATTCCTGACCCGGTTGGCCAAGAGCGTATACTCCCCCGATCCAAAGGATTTCTGCAGATAGTCATCCACCCCCGCGGTTATCGCTTCGCTCGCTATTTCCTCAGAGCCCTTCCCAGTAAAGAGAATAAACGGAAATTCAGGGTACCGCTCTCGGACTTCTTTAAGAAACTCAATGCCGTTCTGCCCAGGCATGTCGTAGTCCGAGACGATACAATCATAGTCAACTTCAGCAAGCTTCTCCAGGCCCTCGCTCGCACTCGTAGCCATCTCGACTTGAAATGTATCGTCTTCCTTGGCGAGGAGATCAACTGTGAGTGCTCCAAAGTCGGGATCATCGTCTACGTGTAAAATCTTGATATTACCATCGGAACCTGAGTCAAGAAGCTGACGTATCCCGTCCTCGGTCATGTTACCACCCAAAAATTACTATTCCCTGGGAGAGCCGTTCTCCGCTGCTGCAATAGAGGCTCTCTCAAGGATGATTTCACGAATCGTGATTTATAGAATTCCCTCTGAGCTATAAAGCGTTCTGATTATCATCGTTTTTAGATAATCTCGATTGAAAATGTTTAGCAGTGGGCCGCAGTAGGGCTATCCGGGTGCCTTCGCGTTTTCTCTCTACTCGGATTGATGCATTCTCTACTTGCAGCAGGCACTTAGAATCCTGTTTGCGTGTTGACTGGGTAGCTCCCGTTCAATAACTACACATCCCTACTTACCGTCGATACACACCAGAAAACCTGAATGACCGGAGTTCGGCAGAAACAGTTGAACTACTCGGCGCGAGCATCACCAGCTCTAGTGTACAGCATCCAATCCTTCAGCATTCAGTATCGCCCGTACTCGCCCGAAGGAATTTACGTCAGTCAGCCCTACTCGGACCCATGGGAAGTTACGCGACGCCGCCGGACTGGTCCGATTTCGGCGACGAGGCTGACGACACGACGGCCAAACTCGGTGATGTCCTCTCAGGGCGGCTGGCAGACGTCGATATCGACTCCGTCGAAGCGGTTCGGGACGTGCGTGAGCGTCGATGAACGTTCAGGTCGAGATCGAGGTCGGGACCCGCGGAGCGTCCGGCTACTACACGTTCCGCCCGCCGGCGGTCGCCGACACGCCCGGCATCTACCTGTACGTCCGTGACCCCACCGTTCGGACGGCACGAAGAGGCGGTGTTCGTCGCCCCCGGCGAGCCGGGCATGTATCCCGGGGCGGCCCGCCAGGCATATGCCCCGCCGTCGTGACCGGCCGGCCATGAACCCCGAGGAGATCGAGGCACTCATCGAGGCCGGCGTCCCCGACGCCGATGCCGAGGTCAGCCGGCCCCGCGGCCCCGACGACGAGGACCACCTCGCCGCGACGGTCGTGTCGCCGGCGTTCGAGGGGCTGTCGCTGGTCGACGCCCACGAGATGGTGTACGACGCGCTGGGCGAGCGCATGACGACGGACATCCACGCGCTGGAGCTGTCGACGTACACCCCCGACGAGGTGGAGGAGTAGTCCCGTCCTCGTTCGACGTCCGCCGGTCGCCGACGCTGCGTTCGCCGATACGACTGCCCGGAAACCCCCGCACGTTCGAACCGCCGGAGAGGCGCAGACCGCCACTGCCGACCGCACCTCGTGCTCGACCCCGGATACCGTCCGAAAGCAAGGGCGGCTACGTCGCGTTCAGCGCGGCGGAAGGCATTTTGCCCGCCGCGACCGACCCGCACCCATGACGTTCGACCCCGACCCCGAGCTCTCGACCGAGGAGGTCCACGAGCGCGTCGACGAGACCATCGCCGAGGAGGACGTCGTCCTCTTCATGAAGGGCACCGAGATGATGCCCCAGTGTGGCTACTCCCGGAAGGCACTGGGGCTCGTGGGCCGCCACCGCGAGGAGGTCGCCACGGTGAACGTGCTCGACGCGCTGGACGCCTACCGCGAGGCCCTGGCGGCCCACAGCGGCTGGGAGACCATCCCGCAGGTGTACGTCGACGGGGAGTTCGTCGGGGGCAGCGACGTGCTGGAGCAGCTCGAGGAGCGCGGCGAACTGGCCGCCGAACTCGGCGCGGAGGCGTAAGTCGGCGCCCGGCGTCGACGTCGTGACGCCACCGTCGGCGTGCGGGCGCGCGGTCTGCCGGAGCTCACCCCGACGAGCCGTAGGTCTCGGCCAGGGCGTCCAGCGCCCCGTGGTGCTCGGTCGCGTGGGGAACCGCCAGCGGCGAGACGCTGACCTTCCCCTCGACCACCGCGCGCCGGTCGCTGCCGGCGGGATCGGGCACGTCGCCGGCGGCCATCCGCTCCCAGATGCGGTCGCGGATGCGGACGCTCGTGCCCTCCCGCGTCGCGCCGATGTCGTAGACGTGGGACGGCCGGGTCACCACCATCGGCGCCGGCCCGTCGCCGTCGGGGAACGGCGCGTTGACGTTGAGGTAGTCGGCGTGGTCGAACACGCCGGCGCCCAGCGCGTGGTCGGCCAGGTACCGGCCTGCCCGGACGGCCTCGCGGTACCGGTCGGCGTCGGGGTGGTACTCCGAGAACTCGACGTCCTCGCCGGGGACGTACAGCGACAGCGCGATGGCGGGGACCCCGAGGAACGCGGCCTCGACCGCCGCCGAGACGGTGCCCGACCGGCCCAGCGTGTGCTCGCCGAGGTTCGCGCCGCGGTTGCAGCCGGCGACCACGAGGTCCGGGTCGAGGTCGAGCGCCTCGACGCCCGCGACCACGCAGTCCGTCGGGGTTCCGTCGACGGCGTAGCCCCGCTCGTGGGGCTCCAGGGTCACCTCCGCGGACAGCCGCCGGCCGATAGCGCTCTGGTCCTCCCGGGGAGCCACCACCGTCACGTCGGCCACCGTCGACAGGGCGTCGTAGGTCTCGACCAGCCCCGTCGCCCCCACCCCGTCGTCGTTCGTCAGGAGGACGTCCATGGCCCGACTGGGACCACGACGGCCAAAAGGCCACCGGGCTTCAGGAGTAGGGCGCCCGGACCAGGGGGTCGACGACCGCCTCCTCGTCGACGACGAGGTTGTACGCGCCCTCGTCGTCGTTCCAGAGGACCAGCGCGTTCTCGAACCCGAGCAGGTCGCCGTACGCCGCGGACAGCAGCGCCCGGTTCAGCCCGGACTCCCGGGCCAGCACGGCGTAGACGTCGACCTGCTGGCTCCCGTCGCCCAGCCTGAACAGCGGGTTGGCCCCGTCGGCCGTCGAGAGGTCCGGAGAGAGCTTCACCCCCACGCAGTCGATGCGGTCGGTGACGTGGTCACCGAGGTCGGCCAGCCGCGCGAGCGACCCCGGGTCGGGGGTGACGTCGATTGCCCGCCGGCCGTCGGGCCGCAGGACGCTCCAGGCGTACTGGACGTCGGCGTTGACGAACTCGCCCGTCGCCCCGGCGGCATCGTCGAGGCGGCGCTGGAACGCCGGCACGGCCAGGTCCGGCCGGCGCTGGAAGGTCCACCCGCCGTCGTCGGGGGTGGCGTCGGGCCAGAGCCGCACCGTCGGCGCGTAGACGGCCTGCTCGTCGGCGACCGCGCGCTCGACGCGGCGGAGCCCGATCGCGGTGTTGCGGTCAGCCGGCGCGACGGCGACCATCGACCCGTCGGGCGCGAGCCGGTCGCGGTACCGCCGGACGACCGACGCGGGCTCGTCGAGCTCGTTGAGCACGTTCGCGAACACCACCAGGTCGTACTCGCCCTCCGGGGCGAACGCCTCGGCGGTCTCGCGGTGGACCCGGGTCTCGAACCCGCGCCGGGCGTCGGCGAGCAGCGCCTCGAACACCCCCGCGGCGGCGGAGGGCTCGACGGCGTCGTACCGGACTAGGGCGTCGTCGGGCCAGTGGTCGTGGGCGGCGAGAGCCGGCCCGCCGACGCCGGCGCCGACCTCGAGCACCCGGGCGCGACGGGGCAGGTCCGGAACCGCACCCAGCACGTACCGTGTCGCCGCGTAGCTCGCCGGCAGGTGGTACACGGCGTAGCCCAGCGCGGTCTCGCGGTCGTAGGCGACGTCGTTCTGGCGGTAGTAGTCCTCCTTGAGCCGCCGTATCCGGCCGCGGAGCCGGTCGCCCGCGTCGGACTCGGGCCAGCCCGTGCCGTACTCGGCCACCAGTAGGTCCTCGAGCCGCCGTGCGTGGGCCTCGGGGAGCCGCTCGACCGTCTCCAGGGCGACGTCGACGGCTCCCGGCTCCACCGGGACGAAGGCGCCGTCCGCGCGCTCCCTGAGCCCCAGGTCCAGGGCGTGGTCCCGGAGCACGCGGCGGACGGCGTCGGGGTCGGGACGCCCCGTGACGTACTCGTTGATCTCCGCGGGGTCGACGGGGCGGACCGCCCGGAGGTACCGGGCGTTGTCGAGGACGGCCTGGCGCTGGTCGTCGTTCATCGCCCCTCGTCGATGAGCTCCGCGACCGTCTCCGGGTCGGCCTCGGCCACCCGTCGGGCCGCCGCGGCGACGGCGTCGGCGCCGTCGAACGTGGCCTGGACGTCGGCGTAGACCCTGGCGTCGTTGTCCCCGTCGCGCATCGTCGCGACCAGCTCCGAGAGCGTCCCGGACAGCGGCGTGTGGAACCGCTCGTCGACGTCCTCGGCGGCCAGGGCGTACGCCAGCACCGCCGCGTGGGCCCGCGCCTGGACGGTCTCCATCGCCTCGTCGTGCTCGGCGGCGGTGGTCTCGAACACCTCGTTGCCGGCCGCCGACAGCGCCTCGAGGAGCTCGTCGGTCACCGGCCCCGGGTCGTCCCGGACCACCGCCACCCGACCGGGCGCGTTGGCCGGCGCGAACAGCGGGTGGGCCGACACCCGCTCCAGTTCCGGCGCCGCCTCGCGCATCGCGGCCAGCACGGGCGCCATCACGCCGGCCACGTCCAGCACCGCGGCGGCGGCACGGTCGGCGTGTGTGGCGACCGCGTTGGGCGCGTCGCCCATCGGGACCGCGACGCAGACGGCCTCGAACCGCTCCGGGCCGTCCAGCGCGACGGCACGGCCCCCCACCGTCTCGGCGGCCGCCGTCGCGACCGCGCGGTCGCGGTCCGCGAACGAGACGTCGGCGACCGGCGAGACGGTGTGGCCGACCCACCGGCCCATCTCGCCGGCGCCGACGATCAGCAGGTCCATGCCGGCCCGCAGGCCCGCCGCGGGCAAAAGGGGTTCGCTCGCCCGCCTCAGACCTCCAGCTGCTTCTCGTAGTCGGTGAGGTTGTCGTGGCCGTCGGCGGTCACGACCACCAGGTCCTCGATCCGCACCCCGCCGACCGCGGGGTCGTAGAGCCCGGGCTCGACGGTGACCACCTGGCCCGCCTCGAGGGTGTTGTCGGCGGTCGACAGCCGGGGGTACTCGTGGACCTCGAGGCCCACGCCGTGGCCGGTGGTGTGGATGAACCCCGTCTCGGCGTCGGGGTCGGCCCGCAGCGTCGGCAGGCCGGCGGCCTCGTAGACGTCACAGGCAGCGCCGTGGACCTCGCTGCCCGACACGCCCGCCTCGATGGCGTCGAGCGCCGCCTCCTGGGCCGACAGCGTCAGGTCGTACCACTCCCGGATCTGGGCGCCGGCCTCGCCCTTCAGGAACGTCCGGGTCATGTCGGCGTGGTAGCCGGTCGCCTTCGAACGGGGGAAGATGTCGACGATGACGGCCTCGTCGGCCCGCAGCGGACCGGAGCCCCGATCGTGGGGGTCGGCGGCGTCGCTGCCGCCGGCGACGATGGTTTCGGAGAGCGCGCAGTCCTCGCGGACGAGCGCGACCTCGATCTCGCGCTTGACGCGCTCGCTCGTGAGCACCTCGCCCTCGAGGGCCAGGGTCCCGTCGCCGGTCACCGTGGCCTCCCGGAGTATGCGCTCGGCGGTGGCCATCGCTCGCTCGTTGGCGCGCTGGACCTCGCGGACGTGGGCGACCTCCTCGTCGGTCTTGGTCGCGCGGATCCGCTCGACGACGCCCCGGTCGTCGACCGCCACGTCGACGCCCTGCCCGCGGAGGCCGTCGGCCACGCCGAGCGGGAACTCCCCGGGCACGGCGACGGAGTCGACGTCCCGGGCGGCCAGGAACGCGGCGAACAGCCGGTGGTCGGCCGCCGGCTGGCCGTACTCCGCGACGAGGGACTGGTGGTCGTAGTCGGCGTGGCGCTCGACGACGTCGGCCCGCGCCGTCCGCGTGGCCCGGCCGTACTCCAGCGCGGAGACTAGCAGCGCCACCTCGCCGGTGTAGAGGGTGAGGAACGGGTCGGGGGCCTCGAACCCCGAGAGGTACCGCTGGTCGGCGTCCTCGCCGTCGGCGTGGACGAGGTAGCCGTCGACGCCCGCCTCCGCGAGGAAGTCGTCCAGGCGACCGAGGTCCGGTTCCATGGCCGGCAGTCGGGCCGGCCGGCGCTTAGGCCTACCGCTCCGGTAGGTCTTTGCCCCCGCCACCGCTCCGGTCGGCCATGGACGTGGAGGTTTCCCGGTCGACCGTCGCCGGGTCGGCGGGGGTGCCGCCGTCGAAGTCCTACACGCACCGGGCGCTGCTGGCCGCCGGGTTCGCCGGGAGCGTCGACGTGGTGGAGCCGCTGGTCAGCGCCGACACCCGCGCGACCGCACGGGCGGTCGAGGCGTTCGGCGGGCGGGTCGAGCTGGGCGACGACCGGGCGACCATCTCGGGGTTCGGCGACCGACCGGCGGTGCCGGCGGACGTAATCGACTGCGCCAACAGCGGCACGACGATGCGGCTCGCGACCGCGACCGCCGGCCTCGCCGACGGCCTGACGGTGCTCACCGGCGACGGGTCGCTCCGGTCGCGCCCGCAGGGGCCGCTGCTCGGGGCCATCGAGGCGCTGGACGGCGAGGCCAGGTCGACCCGCGACAACGGCCAGGCACCGCTGGTCGTCGGCGGGCCGATAGCGGGTGGTCGGGTCGAACTGCCGGGCGACGTCTCCTCGCAGTTCGTCACGGCACTGCTGCTGGCCGGTGCCCGCACCGACGAGGGCGTCGACGTGGCGCTGACGACGCCGCTGAAGTCCGCCCCGTACGTCGACATCACCCTGGAGGTGCTCGAGGCCTTCGGCGTCGAGGCGTCGACGACGGCCGAGGGATACGCCGTGGCGGGCGGCCAGACCTACGCCGTGCGCGGCGGCGAGTACCGGGTGCCGGGGGACCTGTCGTCGGCGTCGTACCTCCTGGCTGCGGGCGCGCTGGCGGGCGACCCCGCCGTCGTCGTCGAGGGCGTCTACCCGAGCGCGCAGGGCGACCAGGCCATCGTCGACGTCCTCGAGCGGATGGGCGCCGACCTGGCGTGGGACCGCGGGGACGGCACCATCGAGGTCACCGCGTCGTCGCTGACCGGCGTGACCGTCGACGTGGGCGACACGCCGGACCTGCTCCCCACCATCGCCGCGGTCGGGGCCGCAGCCGGGGGCACGACCCGCATCACCAACTGCGAGCACGTCCGCTACAAGGAGACCGACCGGGTCGCCGCGATGGCCGCGGAGCTCTCGACGCTCGGCGCCGCCGTCGAGGAGGAGACCGACGCTCTGGTCGTCCACGGCGACGCGTCCGACCTCCGGGGCGCCCGCGTGGACGGGCGTGGGGACCACCGGCTCGTGATGGCGCTGGCCGTCGCCGGGCTGGTGGCCGAGGGCACGACGACGGTGGCCGGCGCCGAACACGTCGACGTCTCGTTCCCCGGGTTCTTCGACGTCCTCGAAGACCTCGGGGCCGACGTCCGTCGGGCGACTGCGGGGGGCTGACAGGCGGGCACTCGCTGACGCGGGACGGTGCGCCGCACGTTCGCTCGCCGTCCCGCGGCGACGGTCAGGTCACGGCCTGGCCTGGTCGCGCCATCGCACTTGAACCTCCGTTGCGCCGATTGCAACGCCTAAGTGTCCCGGCGCCCGACGGCGGGGTAATGAACGGCAACAGCTTCGGGCGGCTGTTCCAGGTGACGACGTTCGGCGAGAGCCACGGCGAGGCGATGGGGGTCACGGTCTCGGGCTGCCCCGCCGGGGTCGCGCTGAGCGAGGCGGATGTCCAGCGCGACCTCGACCGGCGCAAGCCGGGCCAGTCGATGATCACGACCAGCCGGGGCGAGCCCGACGAGGTCTCCATCCAGTCCGGCCTCCAGGACGGCTACACCACCGGGACGCCCATCGGCATGGTCATCCAGAACAAGGACGCCCGGTCCTCGAAGTACGAGCCGTTCGTCACCGCGCCGCGGCCCTCCCACGGCGACTACACCTACTCGGCGAAGTTCGGGACCCGCAACTGGGGGGGCGGCGGCCGGTCCTCGGCACGCGAGACCGTGAACTGGGTCGCCGCGGGCGCGGTCGCCCGGCAGGTGCTCGACCAGAGCGACCACGATGTCCGCGTCAAGGCCCACGTCAACCAGATCGGCGACGTCCGGGCACCGGAGGTCTCCTTCGAGGAGATGGTCGAGCACGCCGAGGACAACGAGGTCCGGTGTGCGGACCCCGATACCGCCGAGCGCATGCGCGAGGCCATCGAGGACTACCAGGAGCGCGGCGACTCCATCGGCGGGTCGATCTACTTCGAGGCCCGCGGCGTCCCCCGGGGCCTCGGTGCGCCGCGGTTCGACGGCGTCCCCGCCCGGCTCGGCCGCGCGATGATGGCCATCCCGGCCACGACGGCCTTCGAGTTCGGCCTCGGCCGGGACGCCCGGTCGGTCACGGGGCTCGACCGCAACGAGGACTGGACGTTCGACGATGGCGACCGCCCGGAGGTCGTCAGCGACGAGGGCGACCCCGTCCCGGTCGGCAACGACCACGGGGGCCTTCAGGGCGGCATCACGACCGGCGAGCCGATCTACGGCGAGGTCACCTGGCACGCGCCGACGTCGATCCCCTCCGAGCAGACCACCGTCGACTGGGAGACCGGCGAGGAGAAGACGGCCCAGGTCGTCGGCCGGCACGACCCGTCGCTCCCGCCCCGGGCGGTGCCGGTGGTCGAGGCGATGCTGTACGTGACCGTGCTGGACTTCATGCTGCTCGGCGGCCGCATCAACCCCGACCGGCTGGACGACCGAC
>CAYWNQ010000010.1:0-24278 GCA_964459695.1 uncultured Halobacteriales archaeon
CGGGGCGTGCGCGTGAACGCCATCGCGCCCGGCCCGACGGAGACGAACATCCAGTCGGGCATGCTGGGCGGGGGCGGCGGGGAGTCGTCCTCGTCGCTCGTGACCCGGGTCCGGCGGGCCGCCGCGATGGGCGAGATGGCCCTCCGGACGATGCGGGCCGACTTCGACGCGTCGGCCATGCGCGAGGTCCCGATGGACCGAATCGCCCAGCCCGAGGAGATGGCCGGCGTGGTGGCGTTCCTCTGCTCGGCCGACGCGTCGTACGTGACCGGGGTGACGATTCCGGTGGACGGCGGGCAGGCCGCCGATTGAGTTCGGGCGGATTCGAACCGGAGCCAGACGTTCCGGGATGCTCGCTCACTCCGTTCGCTGCGCTTCCGGGACTGCGACTGGCAGGGTTCGAATCCGCCGCGAGAACGGATTCGCTCGTCGCGTTCGCTCCTCGCAGAATCCATGGGTCCGCGCGGATTCGAACCGCGGGCCTCTTCCTTGTAAGGGAAGCGTCATCGCCTCTAGACCACGGACCCTGCCGCGGGTTCGTGTCGCCGGGCGAATAACGCTTCTGTCTCAGTACCCGGAGATGTCGGTCAGCTCGTAGCCCACGATGAGCTTCTGTATCTCGGTGGTGCCGTCGGGGATGGTCATCGTCCGGGCGTCGCGGTAGAACCGCTCGAGGGGGTACTCCGTCGAGAGGCCGTTCGCGCCGAACACCTGCATCGCGTCGGAGGCGGCCTGGACGGACTGCTCGCAGGCGTAGCCCTTCGCCAGCGAGGACATCAGCCGGGCGTCCTCGTCGCCCTGGTGGACCAGGTCGGCGGCGTGGTAGGTCAGCAGCCGGGAGGTCTCCAGCGAGCACTTGATGTCGTACAGCAGCTCCTGGATCAGCTGCTTGCCGCCGATGGGGCCGCCGCCCACCTCGCGCTCCGTGGCGTAGGCCAGTGCCTCGTCCATCGCGGCCTGCATGATGCCGACCGACATCGCCGCCATCCCGGTCCGCATGTACGAGAAGATGGCGTTCAGCGGCTTGGCGGTCTGGAACATCGGGGCGTCGGCCATGTTGCCGGCGCCCTCGGCGACCATGTTGCCGACGGCGTTCATCAGCTTGTTCTCCGGCGGCACCCGCACGTCGTCGAAGAACATCTGGCCCGTCGGCGAGGCCTTCCAGCCCAGCTTGTCGAGTTCGCGGGTCTCGAAGCCGCCGGTCTCGGCGTCGACGATGAAGAAGTCCCGGGAGTCGGTGGCCTCGTCCTGGGCGACCACCAGCGCCATGTCGGCGATGGGGGCGTTCGAGACCCAGGTCTTCTCGCCGTTGATGACGTACTCGTCGCCGTCCTTGACGGCGGTCGTGTTGGGGTTGGCGGTGTCGCTGCCGCCCTCGGGCTCGGTGACGGCCATGCAGCCGATGCACGAGCCAGCCTCGAGCTTGTCGCCCAGCGCCTGCCGGGTCTCCTCGCCGGCGTAGGCCGCGAACTGGACGGGGAAGGACATCGACAGCGTCACGTTCAGCGACGGCCACACCCGCGAGAGCTCCTCGGAGGTGATGACGTAGGTCAGCGGGTCCTCGAACCCCTCGGCGTCGGCGCCCGGGCCGACCCCGAGCTCGCCGAGCTGCTGCTGGTACTCGATCGCCTGGTCCTTCGTCAGGGGCTGCTTGTCGGCCTCGGGGAGGTCGGGCTCGATCTCGGCCTCGAGGAACTCCCGGAGCGACTCCGCGAACATCCGCTGCTCGTCGGACAGCTGCATACTCCCGCCTCTCGCCCCAGGGGTATCCGTGTTACCGGTCGCATGAGAGGACCTTTTTAGGCGCAGGCCCTACCGGTGGCCGTGTCCCGCGCCGGC
Organism: uncultured Halobacteriales archaeon; assembly: GCA_964459695.1. Classification (GTDB taxonomy): domain Archaea; phylum Halobacteriota; class Halobacteria; order Halobacteriales; family Haloarculaceae; genus CAYWNQ01. The sequence continues at coordinate 1,840 of CAYWNQ010000010.1, forward strand.
TACGCCCTCCTCGGGGGTGCCATCGTGCTCGCGGCGGGGCTCGGGCTGTACGCCAGCGGCGCCCTCGCGCCGCTGTACTCGACCGGCGGCTACCACCCGAACGCGACGGCGGCCGACGACGGCTGCGTCCGGCCGGTGACGGCGTCGACCGGCGCCACGCCGACGTCGACCGGCGCCACCCCCACGCCGACCGGCGGGGGCTACGACCAGGTCACCGTGACCGTGCTGGACGCCGAGACCAACGCCACGCTCTGCTCGGTCCGGGCCGCCGTCGCCGACAGCTACGCGAAGAAGTACACCGGCCTCTCGAAGACCGAGTCGCTGCCCGCCGACCGCGGCATGTGGTTCGTCTACGACCAGCCCGGCGACCACACCTACGTGATGCGCGGGATGTCGTTCGGCATCGACATCGTCTACGTCGACGCCGACGGCACCATCACCGAGATCCACCACGCCCCCGAGCCGGCCCCCGGCGAGGACGGGTCGGCCCAGCGCTACCCCGGCCACGGCCAGTACGTCCTCGAGGTGAACTACAACTGGACGGTCCGCCACGACGTCACCGAGGGCGACCGGGTGGTCGTGCCCGAGACCTGAACGGAGCCGGCGATGCCGCGGGCGGTGTGAACGCCTGCCACGCCACCGCGAGGTTTATCCCCCCGTATCCGGTACTGCGGGCCATGTCCAACCGACCCTCGCCGCCAGCCCCTGCTGGCGGTCCCCGCCCGACCCGTCGCATCAGCTCGCGTACTGAAACGCGCTTCAGCCAGCGCTTTAGCCCCTCGACGCCCCAGTAACCCACAGATGGACGTCGCAGTCGACGAGGACGACCCGTTCGAGGAACAGCGGGAGCAGGCCCGCAACCCGATGCGCCGGCTGTTCACGGAGTACGGCGCCGACAACAGGCGCGCCTTCGCCGTCGGCGTGGTCTCGAGCGTCGTCGCCCGCATGCTCGACCTCCTGCCGCCGTTCCTGCTCGGGTTCGCCATCGACGCCGTCATCCGGGACGACAAGGCGTTCGTCGCGCCGTTCGTGCCCGACGCGTGGGTGGCGACCCGGAGCGACCAGCTGCTGTTCGTGGCGGCGCTCATCGGCGTCGCGTTCTTCGGCGGGGCGGCGTTCCACTGGACGCGCAACTGGGGCTGGAACAGCTTCGCCCAGCACATCCAGCACGACGTCCGCACCGACACCTACGACAAGATGCAGCGGCTCAACATGGGGTTCTTCTCGGACAAGCAGACCGGGGAGATGATGTCGGTGCTGAGCAACGACGTCAACCGCCTCGAGCGGTTCCTCAACGAGGGCATGAACTCCACGTTCCGGCTGGCCTCGATGGTGGTCGGCATCGCGGCGTTCCTGTTCTACATCAACTGGCAGCTCGCGCTGGTGGCGCTGGTCCCGGTGCCGCTGATCGCGGTGTTCACCTACAAGTTCGTCGAGATCATCCAGCCCAAGTACGCCGACGTCCGGTCGGCGGTCGGGCGGGTCAACTCCCGGCTGGAGAACAACCTCGGCGGCATCCAGGTCATCAAGACCTCCCACACCGAGCGCTACGAGAGCGACCGCGTCGACGACGTCTCCGGCGAGTACTTCGACGCCAACTGGGACGCCATCGAGACCCGCATCAAGTTCTTCCCCGGCCTGCGGGTCATCGCCGGTGTGGGCTTCGTGCTCACGTTCGCGCTGGGCGGCGTCTGGGTCGTCACGTGGCAGACCAGCCAGACCGCACCGTGGTTCTTCAGCGGGCCGTTGTTCGTCGGCGAGTTCGTCACGTTCATCCTGTTCACCCAGCGGTTCATCTGGCCGATGGCGCAGTTCGGCCAGATCATCAACATGTACCAGCGGGCCCACGCCTCCAGCGCCCGCATCTTCGGGCTGATGGACGAGCCCTCGCGCATCCAGGAGGACCCCGACGCCGGGGACCTCGCCGTCACCGACGGTCGCGTCGAGTACGACGACGTCACCTTCGGCTACGACGACGAGACCATCCTCGAGGAGGTCTCCTTCGACGTCGACGGCGGCGACACCGTCGCGCTGGTCGGCCCCACCGGCGCCGGCAAGTCGACGGTGCTGAAGCTGCTGCTCCGGATGTACGACGTCGACGACGGCGCCATCCGCATCGACGGCACCGACGTCCGCGAGGTCACCATCCCCAGCCTCCGCCAGGAGATCGGCTACGTCTCCCAGGACACGTTCCTGTTCTACGGGACGGTCCGGGAGAACATCGCCTACGGCAGCTTCGGCGCCGACGACGACGCCGTCGTCGAGGCCGCGAGGGCCGCCGAGGCCCACGAGTTCATCACCAACCTCCCCGAGGGCTACGACACGGAGGTCGGCGAGCGCGGCGTGAAGCTCTCGGGCGGCCAGCGCCAGCGCGTCGCCATCGCCCGGGCCATCCTCAAGGACCCCGAGATCCTCGTGCTCGACGAGGCCACCAGCGACGTCGACACCGAGACGGAGATGCTGATTCAGCGCTCGCTCGACGAGCTGACCGAGGACCGCACCACCTTCGCCATCGCCCACCGGCTCTCGACCATCAAGGACGCCGACGAGATCGTGGTGCTGGAGGGCGGCGCGGTCGTCGAGCGCGGCACCCACGAGGACCTGCTGGCCGCCGAGGGCCTGTACGCCCACCTCTGGGGCGTCCAGGCCGGCGAGATCGACGAACTGCCCGAGGAGTTCGTCGAGCGGGCCGCCGAACGGCAGGCCCGCACCGACCTCGAGGCCGACGACTAGGCCCGTTCGGTTCTGGTGGTCGTCGGACCGCGCCCGCACCCGCGGACACGCACGAGGTGCGGCCCGCGGGTGCGGTCCAGAGCAGCCGATTCCGGGGCCCCAGAACACACCCAGCCACCGCATTCCCGACACGACCCCGATCGCAGACCCCCAACGACGCCCCCACCTACAAGCCCCGTGGGCACCCAGCCCCCGGCATGAACCTCGCCGAGGTCACCTGGACCGACGTGGCCGACGCCGACCCCGCCGCGGCGCTCGTGCCCGTCGGCTCCACCGAGCAGCACGGGCCACACGCGCCGCTGGGAACCGACGCACTGGCGGCGACCGCGGTGGCGGAGGCCGCCGCCGACCGCCGCGACGACCTGCTGGTCGCGCCCACCGTGCCGGTCGGCGTGGCCGAGGAGCACCGCGGGTTCGCCGGGACGCTGTGGGTGTCGCCCGACACGTTCCGGGCGTACGTCCGGGAGGTCATCGAGAGCCTGGCCCACCACGGCGTCGAGCGCGTGGTGGCCGTCAACGGCCACGGCGGCAACGCCGCCGCCCTCCGGGAGACCTGCGCTCGCGTCACCCGCGACGGGACGGCCTACGCGGTCCCGTTCACCTGGTTCGACGCGGTCGACCCCGCCGACCTGGGCGCCGACGCCGACGTCGGCATGGGCCACGGCGGCGCCGTCGAGACGTCGCTGGTGCGCCACGTCGCGCCCGACCTCGTGCGCGAGGACCGCGTCGCCGAGGCCCGCGAGGGCGCCGCCGCGGTCTGGGGCGAGTGGGTCGCCGGCACGAACCTCGCCTACGACAGCGACGCCTTCTCCGACAGCGGCGTGGTGGGCGACCCGGGCGCCGGCGACGCGGAGCTGGGCGAGGCGCTGCTCGACGCCGCCGCCGGCGCCCTCCTGGAGCTGGTCGCGGCGCTGGCCGACCGCGAGCCGTAGCCTACCCCTCGTCGGCGCCGTCCGAGCCGTCCTCGGCGGCCTCCAGCGCCGACTTCAGCTCCGGCAGCGTCGAGGCCAGGTCCGAGACCGCTTCGTGGGCCGCCTCGACGTCTTCGAGCAGGCTCTCGACCTCCTCGATGGCGGCCGCGAGGTCCTCGCCGTCGTCGAAGGCGTCGGCCCGCTCACCCATGGTGTACCACTTCTTGGCGTCCCGGAGGTGGTCGCGGGCCTCGCCGACGTCCAGCGCGCTCCGCAGCGAGTTGAGCACCCCCAGCGCGTTGTCGGCCTCGACGTCCCAGACGGCCTCGGCGGGCGGCAGCTCCGCCCGGGCCGCCGCCAGCGACTCCTCGACGTCGGAGCGCATCTCGGAGGCGGCCTCGCCGAACAGCTCGTCGTCGTCGAGCGTTGACTGGCTCATGCGCGGCGGTTTGCCGGGTGGGGGGTTAAAGGGTGGCCCGGCCGCGGAAGTGGAACGTCCGCCCCGGCCTCACTCGTCGCGGATCTCGGCCCGGAGCTCGGGGATCAGGTCGTACTCCGAGGTGTCGCCCAGTTCCAGCAGCGCGTAGTACCGCAGGTAGACGACCACGGGCACGCTCACGACGGCGTAGATCGCCGCCATGAGCACGACCGCCAGCAGGACCAGCGGCACCAGGACGACGAGGGCGAGGGGACTGAAGCCGCCCGCGAAGACCGTGAGCGCGCCGACGATGACCAGCGGAATGAGCACCACGATCGCGACGAGACCGACGACGATCGACACGCCGACGCCGCCGATCATCGACAGTATAACCGACAGCACCAGGTAGACGAGGTACTCGCCGGGCTCGGCCCGCGCCACAGGGAGGAACCGCCGCCAGGCCTCGAGCAGGCCGCAGTCGTCGGCGTACATCACCGGGACGACGAAGACGTTTGTGAAGCCGTGGAGGACGCCCAGCACGACCCCGGCGACCAGCATGAACGGGACCGCGACCAGCAGGAACAGCCACGACAGGGCACCGAGCCACACCAGGAGGACGGGGCCGGCGACGAACACCGCCCCGACGACCAGCAGCGCGGCCCGGAAGGCGAACAGCCGGACGCCGTCGCCCAGGTGCTCGCGGAACCGGCTGCGGACCCGGACCGTCCGGGTGGAAAGCGCCGCGACGAGCACGAACTCCATCACGCTCCCGACGAACGCGAAGACGGCGCCGACGGCCAGGGCGACCAGCACCACGGCGACCAGCAGCGGCAGCACCTCGCCGATGCCGGCGCCCCCGCCGAACTCCAGCCCGTCCGTCGAGGGGGTGGTGCCTGTCTGGAACGACGAGCCGGCGCCGCCGACGCCGCCCACGAACAGCGAGACGAGCGCCAGCCGCAGCCAGGTCCCGCGGTCGAACGGGAGCAACAGCTCCCGCGCTGCCTCGAGAGCGTCGCCGACGTTGTCGGTGGCGTGGAGGGCCATGTCGCCGACTGGGCCGGCCTGCCGGAAAAGCGTTCCTGGACCGTGCGGCTCACTCACCCACCGAGACCGGCTCCATCAGCGGGTAGCCGTCCTGCATGGCCATCCGTGCCGTCACCGCGACGCCCCCGTAGTCGACGTCGACCTCCACGTCGAGGAACCGGCCGGTCAGCTCCTCGTAGTCCGCCGCCGAGTCCGCCACGGCCTCTCGGAGGGCGTCCTCGCGGACGTCGACCCGGACGTCGGTGCAGTAGGGCTGGTTCTCGATGGCCGCCTCCATGGCCGCCGCCAGCGACGGCGCCGACGCCGGTGAGACCGGCGTACCGGCGAACTGGTGGTAGAGCGACCCGAACTTGATCCCCGCCTCGAAGCACGCCCGCTGTGCGTCCGTGACCATGGGGACCCGTCGGGTGGGGCGGTGAAGTAAGGTTGCCCCGGCGGGGCGGTGTGCGAACCGCTACTCTCTTGGCGGGGTGTGCCGCATGTCCACCCGAATGCCGGAGGTTCTGCTCACGGGGGCCGGCGGGCGGGTCGGCGAGGCCATCCTGCGCGGCCTGGGCGACGCCTACGACTGGCGGCTGCTGTACCACAACCCGCCCGACGAGGAGCCCGACCACGACTACCTCGTCGGCGACGTCGAGGACCGCGAGGACGCCGCCGCCGCGGTCGATGGCGTCGACGTGGTCATCCACCTGGCCGGCGACCCCCGGCCGTCGGCGCCGTGGGACTCCGTGCTGGTCCCCAACATCGACGGCACCCAGGCGATGTTCCAGGCCGCCGTCGAGGCCGGCGTCGGCAAGTTCGTCTACGCCTCCTCGAACCACGCCGTCGGCGCCTACGAGACCGACGAGCGCACGCCGGCGCTGTATCGGGCCGACGACGAGTTCCGGCTCGACGGCACCGAGCTCCCCCGGCCGGGCAACTTCTACGGCGTCTCGAAGGCAACCGGCGAGCTGCTGGGCCGGTTCTACCACGACGAGCACGGCCTGTCGGTGGTCTGCGTCCGCATCGGCAACCTCACGGAGGGCCACCCGCCCGTGGACTACGAGCGCGGCCAGGCGATGTGGCTCTCCTACCGGGACTGCGCCCACCTCCACGAGCGCTGCATCGAGGCCGACTACGGCTACGAGATCGTCTACGGCATCTCGGACAACGACCGGCGGTACTACAGTCTCGAGCGCGCGAAGTCGGTGCTGGGCTACGAGCCGCGGGACGACTCCGCGGAGTGGGACGGCGAGGAGCGCGTCGAGGACGCGTAGTCCCGGCGCTCGTCGCGCCTCCGCCCGCTCCACCGCCGGGCGAGCCTACACCTCCTCCATCGCCTCGATGGTGCAGTCGTGGGCCGTCTCGTCGACGTGGTGCTCGGCCTTGGTCTCGGCGCCGATGCGGGAGGGGTGGATGCCGATGCGACCGCAGTCCGCACAGAGGATCTCGTACATGGTACCCTGCCGTGAGTCCCCGATTATCGTTCGTGATAGATATGTCTTGTGCAGCCGGCGGCGCCTCGCCGTCACCGGGGGCTTGAAGAGCGTCGCCCCCGCCCGGCCGAGCGATGCTCCGGCTGGCCGTCGCCACCGACGCCGAGACGCTGGCCCGGGTCCGCGAGCCGCTGGCCGAGCGCGGCGTCGAGGCGGCCCACCTGCCGACCCGCGAGCGGACGATGGCCGTGGGCGGCGACCCGTTCGAGCCGTTCGACGTCGGGTTCGTCTACCCGCCGCGGCTGCCCGAGGGCGGCGTGGCCGACGCGGTGCTGGACGTCCCGTGGGTGAACGACCGGGAGGCGGTGCTGCGGTCGCGCCACAAGGGCGAGGCGCTGGCCCGGCTCGACCGGGCCGGACTGGCGACCCCCGAGACGGTCGTGGTGTCCAATCCGGTCGACGAGGCCGACCTCCGGGGGGCGTTCGACGCCGTCGAGCCGCCGGTGGTGGTCAAGCCCAACGCGGCGACGCGGGGCGTCGGCGTGGCGAAGGTCGCCGACCTCGACTCGTTCCAGGGCGTCGTCGACTACCTCGACCTCGTCCACGACTACCGCGCGACGGGCGACCGGTCGTTCCTCGTCCAGGAGTTCCTGCCCGGCGCGACGGACTACCGCGCCATGGTGGTCGACGGCGAGTACGTCGGCGCCGTCGAGCGCCGGCTGCCCGACGAGGCGCTGGCCGCCGGGCGCTGGAAGCACAACGTCCACCGCGGCGGGACCGCCGCGGGCGTGTCGCTGGCCGACGAGCACCGTCGGCTGGCCGAGCGCGCCGCCGACGCGCTGGGCGTCCGGTGGCTCGGCGTCGACCTGCTGGCGACCGACGACCGGGTGGTGGTCAACGAGACCAACGCCCGGCCGACCGTCGACGCCGCCACGAAGTACGAGGACGGCTTCTACGACCGGCTCGCAGCGCTGGTCACGGAGACGGCTCGAACCTGACGTCGAACCGGGCGCCGCCCGCCTCGCTCTCGCCGGCCTCGACCGTCCAGCCGTGGGCCCGGGCGATGGAGCGCACGATGGAGAGCCCGAACCCGTTGCCGTCCTGGTCGGTGGTGTAGCCCGGCTCGAACACCGCCCCGTCGTCGGCCGGGAGCCCGGGGCCGTCGTCGGCGACGTGGAAGCCGTCGCCGTCGCAGCCGACCTCGATCCGGACCCCGTCGCCGCCGTGCTCGCGGGCGTTGTCCAGGAGGTTCTCGACGAGCACCTGGAGGCGCTCCCGGTCGGCCTCGACCACGCATTCGTCGCCGAGCCGGCGCTCGACGGTCGCGTCGACGTCGCCCGGGAGCTCCTCGACCACGCGGTCGACCACCGTCGCCAGGTCGACCGGTTCGGTGTCGCTGACGATGCGGCCCTGCTCGGCCAGGTCGAGCAGGTCCTCGATCATGCCGGCCATCCGCTCGAGCGCGGCCTCGACGCTGTCGAGTGCCTCGTGGTCGAGGTCCTCGCGGGCCAGCTCGAGGTGGCCCACCGCGACGGTGAGGGGGTTCTTGAGGTCGTGGCTGACCACGGAGGCGAACTCCTCGAGGCGCTCGTTCTGCCGGCGGAGCTCGGCCTCGCGCTCCTTGAGGTCGGAGATCTCCCGGCCCTCGGGCACCAGCAGCGTCACGTCGCCGTCCTCGTCGGTGACAGGCCGGACCGAGAAGTCGATGACCGTGGTGCCCTCGTCGCCGCGGACCTCCAGCTCGTGGCGGACGAACTCGCCCTCGCGGGCGCGCTCGACGGCCTCGCGGGCCACCTCGGCGGCGTCGCCGTGCTGGAACCAGTAGGTGTTCCAGACCTTCTTGCCGACGACGTCGTCGCGGTCGATGCCGCCGAACCGCAGCGCCGTGTCGTTGGCCTCGATGAGCGTGCCGTCCGGTTCCATGAGGCCGGTGAACTGGTAGGAGCCGTTGAAGATGGCCTCGTAGCGCCGCTCGCGCTCGGTGAGCTCGGTGACGTCCCGGCCCTCGGGAATCAGCAAGTCGACCTCGCCACGGTCGTCGGTGATGGGCCGGACCGAGAAGTCGATGGTCGCGATGCGGTCGTCGCCCTGGACGTCGAGCTCGTGGCGGACGAACTCGCCCTCGCGGGCGCGCTCGACGGCCTCGCGGGCCACCTCGGCGGCGTCGCCGTGCTGGAACCAGTAGGTGTTCCAGACCTTCTTGCCGACGACGTCGTCGCGGTCGATGCCGCCGAACCGCAGCGCCGTGTCGTTGGCCTCGATGAGCGTGCCGTCCGGTTCCATGAGGCCGGTGAACTGGTAGGAGCCGTTGAAGATGGCCTCGTAGCGGCGCTCGCGCCGGCGGCGCTCGCTCACGTCCCGGAAGTACACCGACAGGCCGGTCTCGTCGGGGTAGACCCGGATCTCGAACCAGACGTCCAGCGGCTCGAAGTACCCCTCGCCGGCGGTGGCCTCCCGGGTGGCCATGGCCTCCCGCAGGGGCTCCTCGAACGGCGAGTCCCGGAGGCCGGGGAACGCGTCCCAGAGTCGCTCGCCGATCAGCTCCGGCTCGTCGCGGTCCAGCAGCTCCAGGGCGCGGTCGTTGGCGTAGGTGTAACGCCAGTCCTCGTCGATGGCCACGACGGCGTCGGAGACGCGCTCGTGGACCTCCCGCATCCGACGGTCCTTCGCGGCGGCCTCGGCGGCGGCGCGCTGCTGTGCGACGACGTTCTCGATGCGGTTGGCCAGTACCGTGAACTGGTCCGTGCCGGTGCCCTTCTGGAGGTAGTCGGTGACGCCCGCCGAGACCGCGTCGCCGGCGATCTCCTCGTTGCCCTTGCCGGTGAACAGGATGAACGGGACGTCCGGGTCGACCTCCCGGACGGCCTCCAGGAAGGCGAGCCCGTCCATCTCCGGCATCTGGTAGTCCGAGACGACGCAGTCGACGTGGCTCTCGGCCAGGACCTCCAGTGCGTGCTCGGGCGAGACGGCGGTCGTGACGGACAGGGCCGCGTGCTCACGCTCCAGCTGGGCGGCCGTCGCATCCACGAACGCCTCGTCGTCGTCGACGTGTAGCACGGACACCTCCCCCGACCCCTCGCCCACCCCGAGGGGTTCGCTGCGCGCCATCCTACGGACCTGATAGTTACGGCCGTATAACTGTAACTCCGATTGTCAGAACGAAAGACCGGTTGGGGTCGGCCCTCAGCCCAGGTCGATGCTCGCCGACTCGTCCTCGCGCTCGAGGTCGATGACCAGGACGCCGTTGTTGAACGAGGCCGACGCGGACTCGGCGTCGACCGACGCGGGGAGGGTGAGCCGCTCCTCGAACTCCCGGTGGCCCGTGCTCGCGGCGACCGTGAGCGTCCGGCCGTCACACTTGACCGCCACGTCGTCGCGCTCGACGCCGGGGAAGTCGCCCACGACGCGGACGACGTCGTCGGTCTCGTCGATCCGGAGGTGGGCGTCGCCGCCGAAGTCCGCGCCCACGCTGACGTCCCCGCCGGTCATCTCCTCCATCATCCGTTCGATCTCCCGGAAGATGTCGTCGAACGGGTCGTCCCGGTCGTCGCGGTGCATGGTCGGCGGTAGGTTCGTCCGGTGGAAAAGCCTTCTGTCACGGGCAGCATGGGCGCCCGCTCACAGCCCCATCCCGAGGGCTTCGTCGGTGCTGGCGCGGGACTCGTCGGCGTCGGCGGCGCCGGCGACGGCCCGGACCGCGTCGACGTTCTCGGGCACCACGTCGCTCTCCTGGTGGATGGCCTGGAAGAGGTACAGGTCGGCGCCGGCGTCGCCCGGCTCGACGGTGACCGACTCGGCCCACACCGCGTTCTCCCAGAGGTCCCCCCGTGGCCGGCCGGCGTCCATGGCGAACTCCTTGAGCTTGCCCGCGCCGTCGATGTCGTGGCCGTCCTCGACGAGGAAGAACCGTGGCTCCTCGGCGAGCAGCGACCGGACCTCGGCGGCCTCGGGGGCGGCCTCCAGCGTGACGTTGACGCTGTGGGTGTGCATCAGCGTCGCCGGGACCTTCAGCCCCAGCGTGTCGATGTCGAGGTCGGGGAAGATGGTGTTGACGTCCGGCCCGTGGTGGCTCGGGAGCGTGACCGGGTCGGGCAGGATGTCGTTGATCGGCCCGCGACCCGACTGGGCCGGGTCGCCGCCCCGCCGGACCAGGGTGACGCGGGCCTTCGCCACGCCGTAGGTCTCCTGCAGGGGCGCCAGCAGCCGCGACAGCCCGGTCGTGTTGCACGAGACCACCCGGACGTGGTCGGCACCCTCGGCCGCGGCGTAGTTGGCCCGGGCGTTGAACGACACGTCGACGAAGGCCGCCGACTCGCCGCCCTGGTACAGCGCGGGCGTGTCGTGGGCCGCGTACATCTCGCTGTTCTCCTCGCCGATGCCGGAGGGACACGCGTCGACCACCACGTCGCTGGCCGCGACGAGGTCCTCGACGGGCCCGGCGACGTCGATGCCCGCCTCGGCGAACCGGTCGGCCCGGTCGGCGACGGCGGCGTACAGCGGGTAGCCGTTCCGCACGGCGACCTCGGCCTCGAAGTTCGGACGGGTCTTGGCGACCCCGACCAGTTCCATGTCCGGCTGCTGGACGACGGCGTCGGCGACGCGCTTGCCGATGGTGCCGTAGCCGTTGACGCCGACCTGTATCATTGGTCGGGTGTCCGTGGGGTTCGGGTTTAATCGTGTTGGGTGCGTGGCGCGCGTGGCGTGAACGAGCGACCGGAGGGAGCGAAGTGAACGCCACGGTACGGCGAGCGGTGAGCGAAGCGAACCGCGAGCTGCGTGCTCGCAGCGAGGGAGCGACCGACCGAGACCACGTCATGGCGAGCGGCGAACGGAGTGAGCCGCGAGCTGCGTGATGTGGGCGGTGAGCGCAGCGAGCCGTGAGCGCGGGGCGCCCACCCTCGGCCCACCACCGACCCGGGACCATTAACCCACCCCCGACCGAACCCCCACCGATGACCGAGGACCTCCGCGGCCCCGCCGAGACCGCCGTCCGCCAGTGCCTGGCCGTCGCCGCCGACGAGTCCTGCGTGGTCGTCACCGACGACGAGCGGCTGGCCATCGGCGAGGCGCTGTACGACGCCGCCAGCGCCGTGACCGACGAGGCGACCCTGCTGCGGTACCCGCCGGGCGACCAGCACGGCGAGGAGCCGCCGGCGGCGGTGGCCGCCGCGATGCGGTCCGCCGACGCCTTCCTCGCGCCGACGACCAAGAGCATCAGCCACACCCGGGCGCGGTCGGCGGCCACCGACGCCGGCGCCCGGGGCGCCACCCTCCCGGGCATCACCGAGGAGGTGTTCCTGACCGGGCTGGACGCCGACTACGACGCCATCCGCGAGGCCTGCGCGGCGATGTACGACGACGTCGCCGGCGGCGAGGAGCTCCGGGTCACCTCCCCGCAGGGGACCGACCTGACGGTGCGGCCCGGCGACCGCGAGTGGCGCGAGGACACCGGCGTCGTCCACGACCCCGGAGACTTCTCGAACCTGCCGGCGGGGGAGGTGTTCGTCGCGCCGGAGACCGCCGACGGCACCTTCGTCGTCGACGGCACGATGATGCCCCACGGACTCCTCGACCCCGACCAGCGCCTCGAGTTCGAGGTCTCGGACGGCCAGGTGACCCACATCGACGACGACGCCGTCCGCGAGGAGGTCGATGCCGCCGCCGCGGAGGTCGGCGACGCGGCGTACAACCTCGCCGAGGTCGGCATCGGGACGAACGTCGCGGTGACGGCGCTGGTCGGCAGCGTCCTGCTGGACGAGAAGGCAGCCGGCACCGTCCACGTCGCCATCGGCGACGACGCCGGCATCGGCGGCGACACCGACGCGCCGCTGCACCTCGACGGCATCATCCGCGAGCCGACGGTGCTCGTCGACGGCGAGGAGGTCGCGCTGCCGGGCGGGGTCTGAGGGCGGCGTCCGGGGAGGCGCGTCAGCGGGGGACGCAGACGTCGGTCCGCGGGACGCAGAGGCCGCCGGACCGGCCACGACGGCGCCGTCGCAGCCGCCGCCCGACGGCGCGGGCCGCCGCGACGCCGATCAGGGCCAGTGCAGCGGTGGCCAGGACCGCGACCGGTGCCGCCACCGCCAGGAGCGCGGTCGGGATCGCCCCGACCAGCAACACGGTCGCCAGCAGCGTCCGTCCGGTGCTGTACGCGGGCGCCGGGCCAGAGCCGGCGCGAGGTCGCTTCGGTACCATCACGTGTGGGAGAACGGGTGGAACCACCTTAACTGTAATCTGAACGATATTTCTGTAGTCGACGTTACTGAAGCTCGTTTCAGTAGGTCGGCCGCGTTGTCATGCAGGTACTGGATTCGGGAGCATCCGGGCGGGACCGCCGTCGCCCGTTCGGCGGCTGCCGCCGTTCCGCGGTCGCGAACCGGAACTGGTGCGTGTGCCGATGATACAGCCGGAGAACCCCCGTTCGACTGAAGGAGTGCACTGGAACCGCAACCGCCGCCCCCTCCCCGTGCCTGAGCCGTTCGTGCCGCCGGAACGCCCCCACTCACTCGACCGCAGGATTCGGTCGGGCACCTTGTACCGCAACTGCAAACCGCTACTCGTGCTCGACCCGATCGTGCCCAAGAAAGCCCCGCCCATGCCGGCGTACTAACAGGGGATCTGGTGCCGGCTGACCGTCCGACCCGAGTGGGACTGAAAGGGCGTGGCGTGCGTGGCGGGTTGCGGTCGGGGTCGATGGTGGCCGTCCAGCAATAGAGGACGGTCAGTGCATGGTGGCGTTCGGGGGTGGTCGGCCAGGCTTAGCCATTCGGCGGACCGGAACCCTCCAGACCCACCGAACGCCACCTCGGTCCACCACCGATCCAGTCGCCACCCGGCGGCCTTTTACGTCCGGCTCCGATAGCCACGGCCCATGAGCGACCCCACCGAGCGGGTGCCGGCGGCCTGTCCGGCGTGTTCGCCGGAGGTGCCGAGCGCCCACGAGGTGCTGAAGCCGGGCGGGGACGCCACCGTCCGGTGTACGGACTGCGGCCACGTCCACAAGGTGGACCTCAGCGAGGACCCGACCGTCGAGCGCCGGGTCATCGTCTCCCAGGACGGCGAATCCTTCGAGGCCCACGTCGAGGCGCCGCCCGCGGAGACGGTGGCGGTCGGCGAGGAGTTCCTGCTGGAGACCGACGAGGCGGTGCTGACGGTGCGCATCACGAGCCTCGAGGTCGCAGACGACGCCCGCGTCGAGGAGGCGGCGGTCGAGGACGTCCGAACGTTCTGGACCCGGGCGGTCGGCAACGTCAGCGTGGACCTCACGCTGCACCCGACCGACGGCGCCCACGACGAGACGGCCGCCCTGACCATCCACGTGCCCGGCGACGAGGAGTTCGTGGTCGGCGAGAGCCGGGAGTACGGCGACGAGGAGTTCACCGTCGAGGGCATCCACCTCCGGGACGACGCGGTGGGCTACGACTTCGACAAGCTGGACCACGACGGCGACGCCGTGCCCGCCAAGGACGTCAACCGGGTGTACGCCCGCGACGAGACCGGCACCGTCGCGTGGTCGGCCTGGTGAGGGCGATGTTCCGCCGCGACACCGACGACGGCGACCACGAGGCCGCGCGCGAGCGGATGGTCGAGCGCCTCTCGGGCCGGGTCGACGACGACGCGGTCCTGGACGCGATGCGGGCCGTCCCCCGCCACGAGTTCGTCCCCGACGCCCGTGCCGGCGCCGCCTACGAGGACCGCCCGCTGCCCATCGGCAACGACCAGACCATCTCGGCGCCCCACATGGTCGGGGTGATGGCGGAGCTCCTGGACCTGTCGCCGGGCGACCGGGTGCTCGAGGTCGGCACCGGCTGTGGCTACCACGCCGCCGTGACCGCCGAACTCGTCGGCGACGAGGCGGTCTTCTCGGTGGAGTACGAGCGCGCCCTGGCCGAGGACGCTCGCCGCCGGCTCGCCGAGCTGGGCTACGCCGGCGTCTCGGTCCGGGCGGGCGACGGCCACGAGGGGTGGCCCGACCACGCCCCCTACGACGCCGCCTACCTCACCTGCGCCGCGCCGTCGTTCCCCGACGCCGTCGTCGAGCAGGTCCGCGACGGCGGTCCCGTCCTGGCGCCCATCGGCGACGGTCGCCAGGAACTCGTCCTCGGGCGCCGGACCGGCGGCGACCTCGAGCGCGAGCGCCACGGCGGGGTCCGGTTCGTGCCGATGCGCGGCGGGGAGTGAGCGCCGCGGGCGTCGGGTTCATTAGCGTCGGTCCCCACGGCCCGACAATGGACCCGGCGGTGCTGCGCGAGGACATGGTCGACAGCCTCGAGCACGAGGCCAAGGGCTTCGTGCGCTCGGAGGGGCTGTCGATGGCCATGCGCGCCGTCCCGCGCGAGCCGTTCGTCGACGAGGGCCCGGCGTACGCCGACCGCACGGGCGAGCGGTTCGGGACCCGGGTGCTCGCGCCCAGCACCGCGGCGCGGCTCCTGGAGGCGCTCGGCGTCCGGGAGGGCGACGACGTGCTCGTGGTCGGCGCCGGCGTCGGGTACACGGTCGCGGTGGCCGCCGAGCAGGCCGGCCAGCGCAACGTCCACGCCGTCGACATCACCCGCCGCCTCGTCCACGACGCGCGGTCGAACCTCGCGGCGGCGGGCTACGGCGGCGTGCTGGTCGACTGCTGCGACGGCGCGGAGGGCCTCCCGCGGTACGCCCCCTACGACCGCATCCTGGTCGAGGCCGCCGCCATCGAGCCGCCCCGGCGGCTGCTTGCCCAGCTCTCGCCCGGCGGGCGGCTGGTGCTCCCGCTGGGCGGCGCCGAGCAGCGGCTGGTGGCCGTCACCGGCGACCCCGACGACTGGGCGGTCACCGACCGCCACGGCACGGTGGCGTTCCAGCCGATGCTGCTCGACGGCGAGCAGGCCGGCGCCGTCGAGCGCAACCGCACCCGGCGGGAGGAGCGCGAGCGCGCCCGGCGGGACGCCCGCCGGTCGAAGGGGTGGGAGCAGGAGTGGATCGACTGGGAGGACCGGCTCTAGGAGGCCACCACCAGCAGGTCGGTGTTCTCCCGGCGGTCGACGTAGGTCCCCTCGGCGGGCGGCTTCACGGCGAACTCGACGGTCCCCTCGACCTGGTTCGGGCCCAGCGACGGCGCCAGGGTGAAGTTGGCGTGGCCCGTCGCGTTGGTCCGGTCGGTCGCCACGCCGCCCGCCAGCCGGGCGGACTCCCCGCGGGCGACGACGGTGGCGTCGGCGACGCCCGCCCCGTCGGGGCCGACGACCCGCACGGCCACCGTCGTGTTGTTGGCGGCGGGTTCGACGACCTCCGGCGTCGGCTGGACGTCCACCTCCGCGACGGCGAGTCCGGAGACGCCCGACAGCATGTTGAGCATTATCCCCAGCGCGGCGACGCCGACCACGACGCCCACCACCAGCCGGATCGGCAGTCCCTCGATACCGCGGTCGTCCCGGCGGAAGGCCTCGAACGCGAGCATGACGGGGCTGGGCGCGTTCCCCTACTTCAACCCTCGGCGGTTCGCCGGCGGCGGTGACGACGAGCGCGGTAGCCGTCGGACTGCTCGCCGGCCGAGTGTCGCGCCGTGGCGCCGGCCGACTACTCGTCGAGCTGTCGCAGCGCGACCTCGAAGTCCTCGGTGTCCAGCTCCGCGACCGCCTCGTCGAGCTCCTCGCGCGTCTCTGCGACCTCGGCGTCCAGCTCCTGGTAGCCGGCGTGCTCGGCGAGCTCCCGCTCGCTCTTCTGGCTCTCCAGCGCCGAGCGCTTGGACACCAGCGCGAAGTACTCCTGGAGCTTCTCGTCGTAGGTGGCCCGCGAGCGGAGCCGGTCGACGGCGTCCAGCAGCTCCTCGCGCCGGATGGGCTTGACGAGGTAGTCGTCGAACCCCATCTCCAGGATGTCGAAGTCCGGCTCGACGGCGGTGACCATCGCCACCTTGACGTCCTCCCCGTCGGTCCGCTCGCGGATGGTGGCCAGCACCTCGTCGCCGGACATGTCCGGCATCAGCCGGTCGATGAGCGCGACGTCCACGTCCTCGTCGAAGGCCTCGAGGGCCTCCGAGCCGCCGTAGGCGGTTCGGAGGTCGTACTCGCCCTCGAGCCAGGCGGTGTACAGGTCGGCGAGGTCGGCCTCGTCGTCGACGACGAGAACCGTCGTGTCGGCGCTCATCTGGGTCGTGGCTTGCTCCAACGCATCCCGGAGGTATGAGGTTTTGGGCGAGGTCGGTGGTCGACAGCGTTCTGCGCGTGGCCCCTGCCAGGCGGGGAGACGGGGGATTTTGGCACGTGTACTGGTACCGGTACACATGGATTGCGAACGGGCGCTCGGGCGGCGACATGGCACCACCGATCGGCATGGCAGGCGGGGGGAGGGGCGACTGATGGCGGTTACGGCCGAGGACTGGGAGGAGCTGGAGGAGCGCGTCGAGCGCTGCCTCGCCGACGACGGCGCGTTCGACGAGGACGACACGGTCGTCGTCCTCAATACGGGGACCGCGAACAAGGACACGGACGTGCTCCGCTCGCACCTCATGCGCAAGGGCACCCGAGGGCGATCGAGCGACGAACGACGGCGGGCTGAAGTCGGGACGATACGGGCAGTACGCGTTTCTCGCCGGATAACTGCGCTAACTAAACGAGTTCGGGAACTCGGCAGCGCCGCCGTAAAACGTCCGACAGGAGCCGCGAGCGGTCAGGTCGACGCTGCTTCGGGGGTCCCCCCTGTCGAACCCGACTCTCGCCTGTTCTTCAGCGTGAGCGCACCGAACAGGAGGAGGCCGACGCCACGGAGCGTCAGGTCCAACAGCAGCGCGTTGACCGACACCGTGACGCCGACCAAGCCGAGCACGTCGAACACCGACGTCGAGAGGAGCGCGGGCGCCATGAGGAGGAGGGAACTGAGCGCGAAGCCCGCTTGCTCGGCGCGGTTCACGTCGGTGTACAGCGTGCCGATGACGGTCGCACCGAGGGCGATGACGCCGAGGAAGATGCCGGCAATCGGCACCAGAATCTCGGGCACGGAGTACGACAGCTCAGCGAGGTCGCCGAAGTTGACCACGCGGTAGCGGTCCCGGATCGGTAAGTCGGCCGCGTTGACCTTCTCCCGCAGGAGGACGATGCCGGGCACGAGCACGAACGCGAAGGGGACGATTGTCTTGTTCAGCGACAGCGAGAACGCCTTCACGCCGGTCTGGAACGGGTCGGACTTCGCGACGCCGCTGGCGGCGTAGGCCGCGACGGCGACCGGCGGCGTGATGTCGGCGATGACGCCGAAGTAGAGGATGAACAGGTGCGCGGCCAGCAGCGGGATGCCGAACTCCACGAGGGGCGTCGCGAGCATCGAGATGAGGATGATGTACGTCACCGTCGTCGGCATCCCCATGCCGAGGATGATGCTCGCGACGGCGGTCACGAGCAACATCACCACGATCGAGCCGCCGGAGAGCGCGAGTAACAGCGAGGTGAGGTTCGGTCCGAGGCCGGAGACGCTGATCACGCCCGGGATGATGCCCGCGGCAGCGACCGCGATGACGACCGGGACGGCCGTTCGCGCGCCCTCGTCCATCGACTTGACGACGAAGGTGCCGGTGCGGAACAGCTGATTCCCGCCGAGGCCGCGACCAGTGCGCTCGCCGGCCGCTTCGGCAGCGTTCTGTACGGTCGGGTTCAGGTCCAGCAACGCCGACTGCACGTCCGCGTGGGACAGCATCGTCACGGTGCCGGCGAGCATCGCGTACCAGCCGAATCGAGGGCCGACGATGGCGGCCGCCTCCCCGAGCGGGACGCCGGCACCGCTAGCACCGCCGAGGAAGCCCGTGACCGGAACGCCGGCGACCACGAAACTCAGGAGGTCGGCGCCAGCGATGACGGCCAGCGACCCGAGCAGGAAGCCACGCGTCTGCTCGCTGTAGGCCGCGATGAACGTGATGAGGGCGACGAGCGCGACGAGCGTGAACCACGCCGAGCGGGACACGGAGAGCCGCTCGATGATGAGGTAGTACAACAACAGGAAGATGGGGACGAGGTAGAACCAGCCGCGCTTCAGGTGCTCGCCCATGGACGCGGTCTCGATGCTCACGACGCCGCCGATGCCCTCCTGGACGGCTTTCAGGTGCACCATCACCCAGACCCCGAAGAAGAACACGATCGCCGGGACGGTCGCGAGGATGATGATCTCGCGGAACGGCGTCCCGGTGTACTGGACCATCAGGAACGCCGCCGCGCCCATCACTGGCGGGAGAATCTGGCCCCCGGAGGACGCCGAGGATTCGACGGCGCCGGCGAACTCCGGCGAGTACCCCGAGCGCTTCATCAGCGGGATGGTGAACGCCCCGGTGGTGACCGTGTTCGCGATCGACGACCCCGAAATCGTGCCCATGAAGCCGCTCGCGAGGATGCTCGCCTTCGCGGGGCCGCCCTTGCGCTTGCCGGTCGCGGCGTATGCGAGGTCGATGAACCACTGTCCGGCGCCGCTCATCTCCAGGAACGAGCCGAACAGGATGAAGATGTAGATGAAGCTCATGGAGACCGTGACGGGAATCCCGAAGACGCCGTTCTCCGTGTTGTACCAGAGGTTCTGCACGATGTCCGGCCAGGTCAGTCGGGGAATCGCGAGCAGGCCGAGGAACGGCGTGTTCCCGCTGATGAGGAACCCCCAGCGCGCGTACACGATGAACGTCGCGACGATGAGCATCAGCGGCAGGCCGAGCGTCCGACGAGTGGCTTCGAGGACGAGGAGGATGCCGATTACGCCAAGAAGCATCGCGTACGAGACCTCACTGACGACGGGGACGCCGCCGAGAATCGGCTCCAGGAACGGGTAGACGCCCGTGACTGGTCGTCCGCCTTCGAGTCCGAAAAAGCGCATGTCCTGTATCTCCGGGAACTCCGTGAGGAAGTACAGCGCGTTGAGCACCGCGAAGCCTATACAGACCACGTCGAAGGGCGTGACGCGACTGCGGTCGGGGTCGACGAACGCCCAGTGGGCGCCGCCCCGAAGTCGGTCGGTCGCGCGTGCAACGGGATTGTCCGGGCCGAGCCGTGCGGTCGTGTCGTCGAGCGCCGAGCCCACGCGACCGGAGATGACGCCCCCGCCCATCGACGCGGGGAACATCAGGAACGTGAGCACCAGCGCGAACGCGACGTGGATGGCGTTCGCCTGCAGGAGCTGCAACCCCACTTCGATGTCCGCGAGTAGTGGGAGCGGTATCGTGAAGTAGAAGCTCTGGGACGCCAGAATAAGTTGGAACAGTGAGAAGAGAATCCCGATCGCCGAGACGGCGAGGGCGGCGAGCCCCTTCAGCGACCGTCGCCGTTCGATTTCGTCGATGATTTCGTCGGCGTCTTCTCTGGGAAGCTCCGTGTCCACACCGTCGGCTGGGTCGTTCGTGCTCATAGGAATAGATCGGTCAACGTCAGTCGTTCGACGTGAATCTGGACATCACTGGCGTTCGTATGCGCCACCAAGTCAATCCGTCGGTCGTCGACCACCAGCGTGTGGTTCGCAATCCGGCCGGGAGAGACCGACAGCGTGTCGAGGGTCGTGATCGGTTCCGGCGGGTCGTAGACGAACGTTCCGTTGACGTTCGTGACGTTGACGCCCGAAGGGAGCCCCCAGCCGTAGGATTCGAACTCCATGCGCGTGTTGACGAGCGTCTCGCCGTCCACGCGATACACGTCGTGCACGGGCGTCTTCTCGACGCTGTGCATGTACTGTAGTTCGACGGTGCTGCCCGTCTCGACCGGTTCCGTGACGTACCGTTCGCCCGTGTCGACGTCCTCGACGACGAGCACATGTCCGGTCGAGATGCCTGCTGCTCCGCTAGCGAGAGCGACCAGTAGCGCGACGAATACGGCCACCAGCGCTACCACGACCCGCTTTCGTCGAACGATTCGGTGAACCACGTTGGGAAGTGGACGGGGTTACCGCGACGGCATCGGGGCGGAAGTGAGAGGCGATGCCGCGATGGCTATGCGGACTACGCGTCGAAGTACGCCGCTGCGCCGTCGTGGAGCTCGATGGACATGCCGTCCTGCGCGCTGTCGACGGAGATGAAGTCCGTCTTCTGGGTCAGCTCGCCGAGGTTGTCGAAGATAGCCGCGGTGACCGTTTCGACGGTGTCGGCGGGCACACCCGAGTGCGTGGCAATCATCGCCTGCACGGCGACGGTCTCGATGGTCTGGTCGACGCCGCTGTACGTCCCAGCGGGAATCGTGTCGTCGGCGAACCACGAGGCCGCGTCCTTGATGGACTCGCGGTTCTCGCCCTGAATCGGGACGATCCGGACGTCGTTCGTGTTCGCGAGGTCCTCGATTGCACCGACCGGCCAGCCGCCGACGACGAACGCTGCGTCGATGTCGCCGTTCGCGAGCTGTTCGGACGCCTGCGAGAAGCCGGCGTTCTGCTCGTTGTAGTCGGTGATGCCGACCGCTTCCAGAATCTGGTTCGCGTTGACCTGCGTCCCGGAGCCAAGGTCGCCGGTGTTGATCGTCGCCCCGCTGAGGTCGCTCAGCGTCTCGATGCCGGTCCCCTCCAGCGTCACGACGGTAATCGTTTCGGGGTACAGCGTGGCCACGCCCTGAAGGTTCTCGATCGCGTTGCCTTCGAACGTCTCGATGCCCGTCCCGTTCTTCGCGAAGTACGCGATGTCGTTCTGGATGAGCGCGAAGTCCGCGGAGCCGTCCGCGAGACTCCCCACGTTCTCGACGCTGGCGCCCGTCGACTGGACGTTCAGCGAGAAGTCGGTGTTCGCCTCGACGACGGTCTTGACTTCGTTCGAGAGCGGGTAGTACGTGCCGCCCGTGCCGCCAGCGTGCCAGCTCAGGCGCGTGCTCCCGCCGCCGTCCTCTGTCGGGGTCGAGTCGCCGTCACCGTTGCCGTCCCCGCCGTTTCCGGTACAGCCGGCGAGCGCCGCGACACCAGTAATACCCGTTGCTTCGAGGAACCGCCGGCGTGTCTTTCCGGATGACATATTATCACACAAAAATGGACGGGAGGTTTATATACCTGTCGAGTGCGATACGCTGGCGGCCGGAACACCTAGCCGCGGTGCTCCGGAGTACACACGCGTACAGATGGTGAGCCCGCTCTCCACGTCCCACGCTGGTTCGCCCACCGACAACTATCCGCGTTAATATGTATGGATATCGGTAGCTGATGCTCTCCGACGTTATGGAGGAGGTCGTCGATAGCACCCGGCGCGGGATCATCGTCGAGTGCAAGCACACGGGGACGGTCGGGCGGCCGGTCGTCCAGAAGCCCCACTCGGCGATCGCGACGTACGACTTCGCCGGTCCCAATCGCGGGATGGTCGTCACGACCGGCCGGTTCACGAATCTCGCCCAGGAGTACGCTGCACGCCTCCAGCAGAACGACGATCCGCATCCCGTCGAGTTGCTCGACGGCGAGAACCTCCGGGAGATCGCCGACGAGATCGGACTCGACCTCTACAACGGCCGCATCGAAATCCCCTGTGACGAACCTTTCGACCCTACGACCCGGGGCCGATGTCGACGCGCCCGCCGAGGAGGCGTCCGCGACATCGAGGCTGCAGACCTCCCGACACCCCATTCGGCGGGGGTTCGAATCCCGCGAACCGCTTCGCTCCTCACGTTCGTTTTCCGGGACACGTCGTGTCCCGACGTCCCACTCACTGACGTTCGCGGGACCGTCGCAGAAGCGCCCGAGGCGGGATTTGAACCCGCGTCACGACCGTGACAGGGTCGTATGATGGGCCACTACACCACCCGGGCAGGCAGATTCAGGTATCCGGGTTGCACGCTTAAGGCTTTCCAAACGGGGAGAGGGCCGGGGGATAGACGCGGCGATCGAGGTGTCGGTGTCGTGGCTGGAAATCCTGTGCGTGGAACGATCTCCAATCTCCCCTCACTGTCCGGAGCCGGCGAGCTGCTGGCTAGCATCTCGTTCAGAACCGCATCCCTGGAACCCCCCGAGGCAGCAGCAACT